>JAZKZP010000076.1:0-31406 GCA_045612715.1 Eubacteriales bacterium | reverse complement strand
TAGTAAGGGCACTTGAAGACTACGAGTTTGATAGGTCAGGGGTGTAAGTGCAGTAATGCATTTAGCTGACTGATACTAATAGCCCGAGGGCTTGAACCTTCCATTAAGGTCTCAAGCGTTACACAAATTTACTTGAGTTTCGCTCTAAATCCTATTTCTTTATTCGGTTTTCAATGCTCAAGTGAGCGATATGATAAGCACCTGATTTCAGGTGCTTTTTTTGTTTTGTATTGACAAAATTATTAATTAGTGATATTATTTAAATATAAATGCCGACGGGCTAAAACGTAAAAGAGAAGGAATTATGAAAAAGTATTTATTTATGTTGTTTTTTTCCCTCACAGTGACACTCGTGCTTGTTTCATGTGTCAAGGATAATCAAGAAAATGTTGATTATACACATATCCATTTAGAGATAATTATGCCAGCAGTTGAATCAACTTGTAGTGAAAAAGGATTAACTGAGGGTAAAAAATGTTTAGAATGTGGTGAAATCCTCATTGCACAGCAAGAAACTCCTCAAAAAGCGCATATTGAGGAGGTGATACCGGAGATTGAATCAACATGTGCCGATAAAGGATTAACTGAGGGAAAAAAGTGTTCTATTTGTAACGAAATTTTAGTTGCTCAACAAGAAGCACCTCTCAAATCTCATGCCGAAGTTATTGATAAGGCAGTTGACGCTACATGTACTAACACGGGTCTTACAGAAGGGAAGCATTGTTTATATTGCGATACGATTATAGTTTATCAACTAGAAACCCCTATGATTATGCATATATACGATAATGAATACGACGATAATTGTAACATATGTGGTTTTGTTCGAGAGGCTGAGTGTTCGCATAATGAAACAGTAACAATAGAAGGCTATGAAGCTACTTGCACATCTACAGGCCTTACTGCGGGTTTAAAGTGTAATAATTGTGGTGTTATTCTAATTGCTCAGGAAGTTATCTCTATAAAAGAGCATATAGAGATTGTAGATATAGGGATTGAAGCGACTTGTATAAGTACAGGTTTAACAGAGGGTAAACATTGTTACATATGTAATAAAATACTTGTTGCACAAGAGGTCCTTCCGTTTACAGCACACACAGAGACTATTGACGAAGCTATTAATGCGACTTGTACAAATACAGGTTTGACAGAGGGTAAACATTGTTCTAAATGTGGTATAATCCTTGTTGCTCAAAGTGTCATTAATAAATTGGGACATAAATATGATACCGAATTGGATTTAATTTGTAATATATGTCAGGAAGAAAGAGAAATTGATAATATTCTTTTATCAATTTCTAAAAATGATGTTTTTGGATATGTGAATGGTTTAAATAAAGATGATGTATATTCCGCTAATATACTACTGTATAACGCTATAAATTCATATGCAACAACTGTAGGATCCCATTGTGAATACTTTTTTGAAAAAGTAGTGCCCGGAGAATATTACTTAAAGATAGAGATTTCAGGTTACCAAATACCTTCTCCTATTAAGGTAAGTGTTGCAGATGATATTAATGTTCTTCAACATTTAAACATTTCTAAAGTATATAGTTCGGATTTTTTCTATCAGTGGAAAGCAGATGATACATATTTTGGATATGAAGAATCAGCTACTATTCCCCAAAATAAAACTTTCACATTTCTTGATGAGGTTGTTTTCGTTAATGATTCTAATGCAACAGCTAACTTATATAATGATTATAAAATAGTTCTCAGTAATGAAGATGTGAATTGGACTACTGATTATGCTTCTAGAATGCTTGAATTAGTAGAAGAAATTTATGCTTTTCCACATTCATTGCCTTCAAAATGGATATTAACATCGGATGAAATAGATGACGATGTTGAAATAACATACGGGAAAGAATCAACAATTATTCGTATTTCAAAATCCGCATTTGAAAATGCTATTCCAAGGAAGGCAGAATATAACGGATTAAAGGGTACATATTTTTCTAATCGACTTTATCATGCACTAATTCGTTATGCAACCAAAGAGGGTACGGATATTAGCTATATAGATAGTATTTTGAGACATAATTATGGTTGTTCTATTATCGTAAATGACTATGCCGCATTAACCGCGGGTAGTACAAATGATACTGATGCATCATTTGAAATGTTTAAATCCGAGGAACTTTTGGCAATTCTTGAAATGTTTGCTGAAATGCCGGAAGGGTTACATCAAGTGAAAAATTTGAAATATTTAGTTAGAAGAATTGATGGACATCCGCATCCATTATACCCAGATGCAGCAGCGGTTTCTTGGCCTAATGCAGAGCAGGGTTATATTGAATTTATGGATAAGACATTTTTGGGTTCGGAGGTTGAAGATACATTCCGTCTTGTACTACATGAAAAAGCCCATTTTTTATGGGAACATGTTTTCTCAGATGAACTTAAAGCAAAATGGATTGACATTGGTGGTTGGTATAAAACACCTAACGATACTGATGGATGGTCTACTACTAAAGAAACCGAATTTGTAACCGCTTATTCTCATGCGATAAATCCTGATGAGGATATGGCAGAATCTATTGCATATTATATCTTAATGCCTGATAAATTAGAATCTCGTTCACCCTCTAAGTATGCCTTTATTCGCGACTATATCATGAATGGAGAAATATACATCACACAGATTAGAGAAGATTTAACATTTGAGGTGTACAATCTCTATCCCGATTACAGGTATCCTGGCAAAATTGTTGGCGTTGACATTCAAGTTTCTGGCAATCCAGAAGAAGATAAAAAAGTAACCGTTACAATTACACTTGACACAAACGGGGATCCTTCGTTTGGCGCAAACCGTGCAATTATGCGTATAACTAGTGATGACGGTACTTATTATGATTTGTGGGTGACTGCAATTGATAGCACTAATGCTGTATTGCGAGGAACAAAAATATTTAGCAAATATGCTTGTAATGGATATTGGTACAATGAAGAAATCGAATTAAGGGATATTGCTGGCAATCAACGATTTGTAGGAGTGGATGATTTCGGTTGGAAACTGTATATTGATAATCCTTTAGCCGACTCTGAACCGCCTCAATATGTTCAAGATTCCGCTCGTATTGAAATGAAATCAGGTGAATTTCAAGGAATGCCAGTAACATATGTTGATGTGAAATTCAAGGCAACTGATAATATTGGAATACAGGATGTATATTGTGCTATAGCTAATAATACGCATAATAGCTATAGAATGGATGAATATGGTACATATGATAGCGAAACAGGTGAAGCGGTTATTACATATATTTTTACGAAATATATGCAATCTGGTGAATATACTGTTAACTTTATTATGTTGACTGACTACGCTGAAAATCAACAAATATATTATTTTTATCCAAATGGAAGTGGTGCAGGATATCCTGCTACATTTACGTATGAAAGTGAAAATTCAGATTATGAAGCACCAACTTTGGATGTAAATCGAATTACTATCACTGCAATGCCTACGCACCCAGAAAATCCTAATGGTGAAACGGTTGTACATATTGAGTATTATGCGAAAGATAATGCTTCTGGACTTGGAGTAGTTTCTTACAAATTGCTTGATCCTTTAGGAAATACACATTTTGAATACCACTATCATGAAAATTTCTATACTGTGTATTTTGAAGGTGATCCTACAGCATGGACAAAATATGAAATTAAAGTTATTCTTCCTGAGGGATCAGCACCTGGTATATGGGGACTTTTGGAAATTTATGTAGAAGACAAGGCGGGTAATTTTAAGACATATAACTTTTTAGAAACTGTTCATTTTCAAGTAGAATCAAGTAATTAAATTTATATTTGGAAATATAATAAATATAAGGGCGTATTTTGCGCCCTTTTTATGTATGTAAGTTGGATTTTACTGTGTAAAATTTGCATTTTACTTCGAAATTAGGATGAATTACCTAAATGAATAATTATTTATTGCGCACATCAAAATAAACAAAAACATTCAAACAAATGTGAATAAACATTTGAATATAGTGCATATAATGGGCAAATCGACAAAAATCATTGATTTATATTGACATATTATTATGTCTCGTGATATAATACGCATGATTTTAAATCATTATTCAGAAAGAGATAATAGTTTGTGGTTTATAGAGGACAGGAAAACACTATAAATGACAACAAAAAATAATAAAATATGATAAAGGAGCGCTTTGCGCTCCTTTTTGTATTAAACATTTTCATTGATATTACTTGACTTTTTGCTTATGTTTGGGTATAATAAAAATATAAAATGAGGCACTATATGTCTTAAATAAATTTTTGTGAGGATACTATGAACGAAGCAAGAATTAGAGAGTTAAAAAACATTGCTAACGACGTCAGAATTGGCATTATTGATGCGACACATGCGGCTAAATCAGGACATCCCGGTGGTTCGCTTTCTATTGCCGATATTTTGACTTATTTATATTTTGAAAAAATGAATATTGACCCCAAAAATCCTAGAATGGAGAATCGTGATAGATTTGTTCTTTCAAAGGGACACACTGCTCCCGGTCTTTATGCGACACTTGCTCACAGAGGATTTTTCCCTGTGGAAGACCTTATCACGCTTCGTAAGATTGATTCCTATCTTCAGGGTCACCCCGATATGAATAAGATTCCCGGTATCGATATGTCGGCAGGATCTTTGGGTCTTGGTATTTCCGCAGCTTGTGGTATGGCGCTTGCAGGTAAGATTGATAACAAGGATTATCGTGTTTACACCATAGTTGGTGACGGTGAAAGTGAAGAAGGTCAGGTTTGGGAGGCGGCTATGTTTGCGTCCCACTACAAGCTTGACAATCTTTGCGTAATTCTTGACCTTAATGGACTTCAGATTGACGGTCCTATCACAGAGGTTATGAATCCCACACCTCACGATAAGAAGTTTGAGGCGTTTGGATTCCATGTTATCACCATTGACGGACACGATTTCAATCAAATAGAAGCGGCTTTTGCTGAAGCTGAAACTGTTAAGTGTCAGCCCACTGTGATTATTGCAAAGACAACAAAGGGCAAGAACGTTTCATTTATGGAAAACTCGGTTAACTGGCACGGTGCAGCTCCAAATGATGAGCAGCACGCGCAGGCTATTGCTGAGCTTAAGACAAGATATATTTAAGGAGGGCAAGATAATGGCAGACGTTAAGAAAATAGCAACCAGAGAAGCTTATGGCGCAGCCCTTTGTGAGCTTGCTCCCAAGTATGATTTTGTAGTGCTTGACGCAGACCTTGCGGCAGCTACAAAGACAGGAATGTTTAAAAAGCAGTATCCCGAAAGATTTTTCGATTGCGGTATTGCTGAGGGTAATATGATGAGCGTTGCGGCGGGTATCGCTTCAACGGGTAAGACAGTTTTTGCTTCATCTTTCGCTATGTTCGCTTCAGGACGTGCGTTTGAGCAGGTGAGAAACTCTATCGGTTATCCTCATCTCAATGTAAAGATTGGTGCGACTCACGGTGGTATCTCCGTTGGTGAGGACGGTGCTACACATCAGTGTAATGAGGACTTTGCAACGATGCGTTCCATTCCCGAAATGGTTATTATCAACCCTTGCGATGGTGTTGAGGCACGCTTGGCAGTTGAAGCGGCAATTTTGCACGATGGTCCCGTTTATATGCGATTTGGTAGATATGCGCTCCCCATTCTCAATGGCGAGGATTACAAATTTGAGCTTGGCAAGGGTGTTTTGATGGCTGACGGTACTGACGTAACCTTGGTTGGCACGGGCTTTATGGTTAGCACTTGTCTTGAGGCAAGAGAATTACTTGCAAATGAGGGTATTAGTGCCCGTGTTATCAATATTCACACAATAAAACCCATCGACAAGGATATTCTTGTTAAAGCAGCACTCGAAACAGGTGCGCTTGTTACTGCTGAAGAGCATACTATTTATGGAGGACTCGGCTCAGCGGTTGCTGAAGTGCTTGTTGAAAATTCACCCGTGCCAATGGCAAGAGTTGGTGTTGAAGACACCTTCGGTCGTTCAGGTACAGTTCCCGCGCTTATGGAATATTACGGACTTACTGCCGAAAATATTGCTAAGAAGGCAAAGGAAGTTATTGCAAGAAAAAAGTAAAATAAAGGGGACTTAAGTCCCCTTTCGTAAGAGGTCAAAAATGCGTTATTTCAAGAATAAATTTTTCTTAATAGCTCTAACCGTGGTGCTTTGCTTGACGGTTTTTTCCGTCGTGCTTTCATTTAGTGGTCACGCGTGGTTTTTGAAGGACGCATTTAATGTGATTTCAACTCCGTTCAGAGTCGCATTTAACTATTGCGCTGATGGATTGCAGGGCTTTGCTGAATATTTTACCGAGTTTGATAGACTTTCTAAGGAAAATGAAGAATTGCGAAAAGAAAATGAGGAGCTAAAGAAACTTCAAAATGATCTTGCCGTTCTTAAAGAAGAGAATGCTTGGTTGCGTGATTTCCTTGACGTAAAAAATCACAATACTACCTTTGAATTTGAAGATGCCGTTGTTATTGGCAAAAACTCTGGTGCTGCTCATGTTACTTTGACTTTAAATAAGGGCTCGCTTCACGGTATTGAAGCGGGAATGGTGGTTATTGCAGGCGAAGGACTTGTCGGTAGAATTACCGAGGTTGGACTCAACTCTTGTGAAGTACTTTGCATAACCGATATTTCTTCTTCTGTTGGAGCTTTGGTTGAGCGCTCTGCTATGGTTGGAATTACAGAGGGATACTATGAAAACGAATGTCGTTTTCTTTATACCACGGGATTTGCAGATGTTTCTGATATCGTTGTTGGCGATGTTATCATCAGTAGCGGCAAGGGAAGTATCTATCCTTACGGTCTTAAAATTGGCACAGTTACAGACGTTAAGCTTGACGATGCAAGTCGTTCAATAATTGCAATGGTGAAATCAGCAGTAGATTTTGAAAAGGTTGACAGAGTAATGATTATAAAATCATTTAAGGTCGAATAATATGAAAAAGACAGAAAAGAAAGAAAGAATTGCTCAAATTATAGTTGAGCTTAAGAAAATATATCCTGAAGCTGTGTGTGCTCTCGAATTCGATGGAGAACCGTGGAAGCTTCTTGTAATGGGAAGGCTCTCGGCACAGTGTACAGACGCTCGCGTAAACATTGTTTGCAGGGAGCTTTTTGCAAAATTCCCGACTTGTGAAGCGTTAGCTAGAGCAAGCTATGAAGAAATTGAAGAAATAATCCGTCCTTGCGGACTTTTCAGAACAAAGGCAAAAAGTATAAAAGACGCTTGCGCTATGCTTTGTGATGAGTATAGCGGCATTTTGCCCGACGACATGGACGAGCTTTTGAAATTCCCCGGAGTCGGACGAAAAATAGCCAATCTTTTGCTTGGCGACATATTCCACAAGCCAGCAATCGTTGCTGATACGCATATGATAAGAATTTGTGGTCGCTTTGGAATGTATCCTCAAAAGCAAAAAGATCCGCACAAGGTAGAGCTTATTATGTCTGAACTTGTTGAACCCGATGAGCAGAGTGATCTTTGCCATAGAATAGTTCAATTTGGACGCGATACGTGTTCTTCGCGCTCACCTAAATGTGATGAATGTCCCATATCCCACCTTTGTGAGATGGGAAGAAAGGAGTTAAAAGATGTTTGAATCTAATATAACCCTTATAGGAATGCCGGGTGCCGGTAAAAGTACTGTAGGTATAGTTTTAGCAAAACTGCTTTGCAAAACTTTTATTGATGCAGATTTGGTAATTCAGAATAATGTGGGTAAAAGATTACATAAAATAATAGAAGAGATTGGAAACGAAAAGTTTTTAAAACTTGAAAACGATACTCTAGCTAATTTAAAGGTACATAACTCCATAATCTCCACGGGAGGCTCAGCGATATTTGGCAAAGAAGCCATGGAATATCTCAAAAAGACATCTACCGTGGTATATTTAAGAGTGCCCTATGAGGACATTGAAAAGCGCCTTAAAAGTTTAAAGCGCCGTGGTGTCGTTTTTGAAGAAGGACAGACACTTCGAGATATCTATGATATACGCACTCCGCTTTATGAAAAATATGCGGACCTTGTTGTTGATTGCAACAATGAGAGCGATATTCAAGAAACTGCACTAAAGATCGTGGAGATTTTTGAAAATAGATAAAGAGGGTGAATCTGTGCCGCTAAAAAGAATAACAATGTTTAAGCGTCTTCTTGACATTACAAATGTCAGAAAGGGGATATTGCCACCAAATGTGGGTAAGCCATGTCTTGAATTTGTGTCAAGAAAAAATAAGATGCAGACCGATACTCCCGAGCATCAGGGAATATCTTCGCGCGAGATAGCCAACTTTTTAGATGAGCTTTATTGTGATGAAACATTGAATGTGCACAACGTGATTATTGCTCGCAATGATAAAATTATTTGTGAGGCATATTTTGGCGCACATAAAAGCGGTATTTGGAAAGCAACATTTTCAGCTTGTAAAAGTGTTGTGAGCATAGCTATAGGAATGCTAATAGACGAAGGGAAACTATCACTCAACACTAAACTTGAAGATATTTTTCCAAAAGAAATGAAATCACCTGCCAAATTAAAAGTTAAGAATATTACTGTTTATGATCTTTTGACTATGAAAAGCGGAATGACAGCTCTTGATGAAACGAGAGCGATGAATGAAAAGTATCTTTTCAGAGCATATATTAACACTCCGCTAAGTTTTGATCCGGGAAAAAAGTTTTTTTATAATAGCACTAACACCTATGTTCTTTCTTGCATTGTTAAAAAAGTAAGCGGAGAAACCATGTCGCAATATCTTGAGAGTCGTTTGTTTTCTCCCCTTGATATTAAAAATTATTATTGGAGCAAGAGTGCAGAGAATATTGAATTTGGTGGTTGGGGGCTCTATATTTCGCCTTGCGATTTTGCAAAAATTGGTATGATGCTGATAAATGGCGGTATATGGAACGGAAAACGCATACTTTCAAAGGAATATATAGATAATGCTACAAAGAAGCATGCGGTGAGCAAAGATTCCGATTATGGATTCAATTACGGCTTGCAGATGTGGGTGAATAAGGATGGGGATCAATTTCTTTTTAACGGAATGCTTGGTCAGAACGTCTGGTGCTTTAAGAGAAATGGCATAGTTATTGTGAATAATGCGGGGAATAATGAGCTTTTTCAACAAAGTAATTATTTTGCGATAGTGGATAAATATTTCAATAAGGATTTTCCAAAAAGCATTCATAATGATTTTTTGGACAAAAAACATCTTGATAATACTCTCAAAAAAATATCGGTTTGCAGAAATTTTGTTACTATGCTACAAAAGGACCTAAAAAAATATAGACTTGGTATGCTTCCACAGGAATGTTATGAGTTGGATGGAAAAACACTTGTATCAAATGATAAAAGATGCGCAACCGTTGGAATTTTGCCACTTGTTTGGCAGGTTATAGAGAACAATTATTCACAGGGCTTTGAGTCACTTGCGTTTTTTATAGATGACGGTGGATTTTATGTTGACTATAATCAAAAGGACGAGAAATATCGTTTTGAACTTGGTTTTGGCGAGCCGAAATATACTAATTTATATATCCATAATATCCCATTTTATATTGGTGCAACTGGTTGCTTTGCGCACGATGAGGATGGCAGAAAGGTATTTAAAATACAAATTGATTTTCTTGAAACACCTTGTACATTGATATTGAAATTGGAGTATCATAACGGGTATTATGAGGTGCATCAAATGGAGATGCCAGGCAAACCATTTGTACTAGAAAAGGCAATGGAAATAAAGAAAGGAATAGCTGCAGCGCCTATTATAGGTAATATGACAGAGCTTGCTCCCGATGATATTATAGAGTATCGTGTTGAAAGAATGTTTGAGTTCAAATTCAAGCTATTTGAACGAAAGAAAAACACTTGATTTCAAAAGAGGTTTAGCTATTTTGCACAATTAGATTTGCTTCGATTTATAGTTTTTGTATAAAGGGGAAAATCGTTCAAAAACCCTTTGACAAATTGAAAAAAACAGTATATAATATACGAGTAAAAAATAAAATTTATAAGGAGAAGCACAATGAATAAAGTAATTTGCAAGGTTACTTACGATACTGAAGTAGATACTCTCGTAAAGAAAGTTACTTTTGGTTATTACGGTGATTCTGCTGGTTATGAAGAAATTCTTTTCGTAACAGCAAAGGGCAACTACTACCTCTATGGTAACGGTGGCGCTGATTCCGTATATCCTACAGAGAGCATCAAGAGAATGAGCAAGGCAAATGCTGAAGCTTGGCTTGAAGCACATAACTAATTTAATAAAAAATGAGGAGTTAAATCTCCTCATTATGCGGTTGTGGCGGAACTGGCAGACGCGCTAGACTTAGGATCTAGTGTCAACGACGTGGGGGTTCAAGTCCCTTCAGCCGCACCATAAAGAGACGCAGAAAAGGATACAAGAAATTGTGCCTAATCTGCGTTTTTTTATTGCATTTTAAGGGCGTTTTGCCCCTTGAAAGCATAAAAATCAAACTTTGCGATGAAAAGAGTCTATCTTTCGAGGTTATTTGCGCCTTCGGTCGATGGGCTCTTTTTACTTTCGTTAAAATTATAGGTATTCGTTAAATTTATAGGGCAATCGTTAAAATTGTGGGGGAAATCGTTAAATTTATGGGGGTATTCGTTAAAATATAGCCACTTGACGATGAAAAACATTGAAATAGTTTAGATTTTGTGATATAATATCTTTGAACATTTTGTGAAAAGGGGAAATGCAATGTTTGTAAAAGTTAAATACTCTGGGTTTTATCCTTTAGGATCAGATATAAAAATTAATGATGTAGAGATTATGAAATCTAAATGGAATGTATATAAAAAGCCTTTAATTACCTATGGAAAGAAAAATATTGCAAGTCCTTTTTTGCAAAACTTATTTTATGTTGTTTCAAAAGGAAAGGCTGTATTTTTTGTTGCTATCGAGTGGGGATTAGGTCATTACCACGTATTTGTTGCAAGTGAAAAGCAAAATAACAGATTATCTAAAAACATAAATATTGACGATGTCAGCTACAATCCTATGGCAGTTCATATCAATAAGGCAGGACACGCTGTTCGTGTATATGGGCGCGTAGTATCGGGAGCACGTGATATGAACTATAAGGTTGACGATTCATTTTTCACCCTTATTGATACTGCTGCTTATGACGATTTTATAAGATACACATTTACCAATGACGGTAATGATAGATTTTATCTTGATGTATATAATCCGTCAATGACAGATCATGCTGAATTGTTCATTCTAATAGGAAAAGCGGATAAGATTATTTGGCATTGGGAATCTTCCGAGTTAGGAGAAGTTTATCAAGAGTATGTCTTCTTAGATACATATGTAAAATTTACTAGACATTGTGCTGAAGAAAAGGAAGTTCTATATTTTCACTAATAAGAAAAAAACATGACTTGCCGTTAAAATTGTACCCACCCTACATCAATTTGCACCCATTCACCCTAAAATGCACCCATTAGGATTTTGTATCCTTTTCATAGATTACTCCCAAAAAAGCACAGTTGTAAAACAACTGTGCTTTTTTTTATAAAAATAAAAAATATATTTACATGTTGAAAAAATTGTGCTATAATGTAAAAAATTACAAAATGGAGGAGATTATGATGAAAAGACTGATTGCTTTAATTTTGGTTTTGGTAATGACATTTTCATTTGCATCCTGTGAACTTTTATCAAGTGGTAATAATAGTGTAGATAACAGTGAAGTAGTCACCACAACAACTACTAAACCTACAACAACTACTAAACCTACAACCACTACAACAACTGATAACGAGCAGGAAAACAATCCAACAGTCAACTATACTTATAATGATTTCACGCCAAGTGAAAAGCAGATTATGAATGATATTTTTGGAGAGATTATTCCTTTTATCCCCAACAATGAATATTATTTTGAAACTTTTGCCGAGGACAATGATGATGGAAGCTCCACAATTGGAATCAGTTTCTACACCTTTGGCAACACCAAGGCGGAATTTGAAGATTATAGAAAATTATTTAGTGATTACGTATATACCGGAACTGAAAATGACGAATATGGTGACCCTTGGTATTATTACGATTCCGCTGATGGTTCATACTACATTGAAATTTCCTTTTATTATTATGAGGGAGATTACGTAGTTGATGTATATGCTTACTACATTAAAGATGATAGTGAAAATGGTGGTAACAACACAAATCATACTTATACATCTTTCACATCAAGCGAAAAGGCTATGTTTAATCGAGTTGTTGGTGCGGTAATTCCTTTTATTCCAAACGATGAATATTATGTTGAAGAATATAACTATGATTATGATGACGGTACAAGCGAAATCGGTGTAAATTTCTATGCTTTTGGAAATACAAAAGCAGAATTTGAATCATATAGATCAATGTTCTCAAATTATACTTATTCAGGCACTGAAAAGGATGAATATGGCGATACTTGGTATTATTATGATTCGAAAGATGGCTCGTATTTTGTTGATATGGCGTACTATTACTACGAAGGTGCTTACGTAGTTGACGTTTATGTATATTATATAATTGGAACCGGTAGTTCAGACGGGTCAGGTGACACTGGATCAGGCAACACTAATTCCGACCTTATTACAAATGAAGGTGCAGGCTTGCCAGATGATCCCGACGGAGTTTTCGATGTTGATTTCACCGATGCAGAACACGTAAAGGATGTTACAGACCAAGGCTATTATCTTGACGGTTGTCCCACAACGGGTTCTCCTGCGGTGCTTGTAATTCCCGTTGAATTTAAGGATGTTAAGGCTTCAAGCAAGGGATATAGTACAAGCGTTCTTAAAGAAGCGTTTGAAATGAATGGAACAACAGATTATTATTCCGTTTATGATTATTATTATATTTCAAGCTATGGTCAACTCACACTTGATATAACTGTGCTTGACGAATGGTTTTGCCCTCAGTATAATAGCTATTACTATTATAATTACACATACGATTATTATGGCGATCAGGTTGCTATCGGCGACCAGCTTATTATGGATGAAGCACTTGCTTATCTTGAAGACAAGATGGACCTTTCTAAATTCGACTCCGATGACAACGGAATTATTGACGCAGTAGTTCTTATCAATACTCTCGATGTTGGCGAAGATGATTTTTATTGGGCATATCGTTATTGGAATATCTATACTGATGATGATGGCTATTTCTATGAATATGACGGCGTAAGTGCAAACGATTATTTGTGGGCTTCTTACCAATTCCTTAACGAGAGCTACGATGAACAGGGCAATTCAGTTTATGACGATGCATCAGTTATGAATACATATACGTATATTCACGAATTTGCTCATATTCTTGGACTCGATGACTATTATGATACATCATACACAGGTTCTCCCCTTGATGGAGCTGATATGATGGATTCGTTGCTTGGCGACCATAATGCATATTCAAAATTCAATCTTGGATGGATTACAACTTCAAGGTTGGTTGTTACAAATGGTAGTATAACACTAAAACTTGAGGATTTCTCAAAGAATGGCGATACTATCATTATAGCTAACAACTGGGATGAAAAGCTTGGAGCATATCAGGAATATTACGTTCTTATGTATTATAAGAATAGTGGATTAAACACTGGCGATGGCGCAGGATACTTTGCGCGTGATGGCGTTGTGGTGTATCACGTAAATGCTTCGCTTTACAAAGAAGAAATTGATGGAGAAACGTACTACGACGTTTATAATAATAACACTGATGCATCCGACCAATACGGAACAGAGGATAACCTTATTGAGTACGTTAAATCAGATGGAGATACTTTTACATATATTGTTGGCGATACATTTTCAAACGTAATCGACGATAACGGAAAAGTTCTTGCTTATACCTTCGTTATTGATGCTCTTACAAGCGATTATGCAACTATAACATTTACAGCAAAATAAATATAAGGGCTTGGATTTTTCCAAGCCCTGATTTTTATCTTGTTTTTCCTAATTCCCAAAAGGCGATTGCGCCCGCCGCACCGACGTTGAGTGAATCAACTCCGTGTGACATAGGTATTTTAACTGTGTAATCACAATCGTCAATGGTTTTGGGTGTGAGACCCGTGCCCTCAGTTCCAAGGATTATAGCAAGTTTTTCTTCCTTGTGAAGTCTTTCGTCATCAATATCAATGGTATCGTTTCGAAGAGCCATAGCGAGAGTTTTAAAACCGAGATTTTTCAAATCCTGCATTTTAGCAGGCCAATCTGCTTTGACTTCGCCAATGCGAGTCCACGGCACTTGGAAAACAGTACCCATGCTGACTCTCACAGCACGTCTACAAAGAGGGTCGCAGCAGGTGGGAGTGATAAGCACCGCATCAATATTAAGTGCCGCTGCAGAGCGAAATAGCGCACCGATGTTGGTTGAATCGGTTATCTCTTCGAAAACGGCTATTCTGCGTGCATTTTTGCACAATTCCTCAACTGTGGGGAGAGCAGGACGCATCATAGCGCAAAGAGCGCCACGAGTGAGTTCAAAGCCTGTAAGAGAAGTTAAAAGCTCGCGCGAGGCAGTGTATATAGGTGTGTTTGGGGGTAAAACATCGATAATATTTTCAACTGCACCACTTTTAAGTAATCTCTCATCTGTCAAAAACGAAACGGGAACGCAGCCGGAATTCATAGCGACCTCAATAACCGTGGGACTTTCTGCTATAAAAATACCCTTTTCAGGCTCAAGTTTATTTCTCAATTGCGAGCCCGTAAGACGAACGTAAACATCGAGCGCGCTGTCGTTAAAATCAGTAATTTGAATAATGTTTGGCATAATATTTCCTTTGTTTGATGATAAATAAATTGGGATTTATTGGGGGAGTTAGAAAAAGTTAGTTTGTGTTTGGAACGGGAGGCGAAACGCCTCCCCTACAATGTATAATATTGTGTATTCGTAGGGGGGGGGTCTCCCCTCCCGCAATTTAAATTCAAACTATCTCCCCTATAAATCAAAATTTGAACAAAAATATTCTTTATTTTATTGTAACTTTTTTTACTCAATTTGTCAATAATTTATTGACAAATTGATGGATTTTTGATATAATTTACTCAACTTAAGGTTGATTTTAGAGGTGATAAAAATATGAGAAGTCAAGGTGAAAGAATTAAAAAATTGAGAAAATCCAAGGGCGTAACTCAGCGAGAACTCGCAAATCGACTTGGCATTTCCGAACAGGCGATTTCTAAATGGGAGAAAAATCTCTCAAACCCATCAACTAAACATCTTTTGCAGATAGCCAAAATTTTTAGCGTTTCTATAACTTATTTTTATCAGGACGAAGAAACTCAAAGCAAGAAGATTGCGCGAGAATGTGGAATGGCATCTTTGCGCGAGCTTTATAAAATTGGACGTGGACCTTCAAGTTCACATACAATAGGTCCGGAGCGCGCTTGCTTGCGCTTTAAATCGGAGCACTCTGCAGAAAGCTACAAGGCAATTCTTTATGGCTCGCTTTCTAAAACGGGTAAAGGACATGGAACTGATTATGTTATAAAGCAGACATTTTTGCCTCAAGTTTGCGAAGTTGATTTTGATTTTGATACCGAATGTACCGTTCACCCCAACACAATGGACTTGATTGCTATAAGCGGTGGAGAAGTGATTGCAAAACAGCGTTTTTATAGCGTTGGTGGTGGCAGTATTGTTGCTGAGGGCGAAACTCTTGCCAAAAGTGAGATGATTTACCCACTTGATACATTTAAAGATATAGCTGATTATTGCCGTGAAAAAGGCATAAGAATTTGGGAATATGCTTTTGAGATTGAGGGCGAAGGTTTTTATGCCCATATGGAAAAGATATGGGATGCTATGCGCAACTCAATGAAAGCTGGAATTGAGGACGAAGGAATTCTCCCCGGTGGTCTTGGAGTGCACAAAAAAGCAAAACAGTTGTATAATAGTTATAAAGAGAACGAAAACCGTGAAACACGTGAAGACAGACTTGTTTGCGCACTTGCTTTCGCCGTTGGTGAGCAGAATGCTGCAGGTGAGAAGATTGTTACAGCTCCCACTTGTGGTGCTGCGGGTGTACTTCCATCAGTAATGCTTTATCACAAGCATAAAAAGGGAGCAACTGACGATGATATTATCAAGGCGCTTACAACTGCGGGTGTTATAGGTAATCTTATCAAGCACAATGCGTCAATTTCGGGAGCAGAATGTGGTTGTCAAGCCGAAGTGGGAAGTGCTTGCTCAATGGCTGCTGCGGCTCTTGCAGAGCTTTACGGAATGGATATCGACAAGATTGAATATGCAGCTGAAATTGCGCTTGAGCACCATTTGGGACTCACCTGTGACCCAATTTGTGGACTTGTGCAGATTCCCTGTATTGAAAGAAATGCGGTTGCAGCTATGCGTGCAATAAACGCGGCAAATCTTGCGGATTTGTTGTTTGATACAAGAAAAATTTCTTTTGACAAGGTCGTTATCGCTATGAAGGAAACGGGCGACGATATGTCACCCGCATATAAAGAAACAAGCGAAGCGGGACTTGCAAAAATTGCATTTGAATAGAGGTGTTTTGAATGAAAATAGTGGTTTTGGCAGGCGGACTCAGTATGGAGCGCGACGTGTCATTGGCAAGTGGTTCACTTATTGCTAATGCTTTGCGTGATGCAGGACACGAGGCAGTGCTTGTTGATTTGTATTATGGAATAAAAAGAGAAAAAATGAACTTTGACGATATGTCGGGAAGATATAAATATATAATTCCCGAAACAGCGCCCAATCTTGAAGCGATAATAAGCGAGAATGGTGGCAGACGTGACCCTGTTGCAAGAAATATTGTAGAATTTTGCAAGATGGCTGACGTTACATTTTTGGCACTTCACGGTGGTGTTGGTGAAAACGGTAAGCTTCAGGCACTTCTTGAAATGAATGGTATTAGATTTACAGGTAGCAGTTCCATAGGATGTATGCTTTCAATGGATAAGATTATTTCAAAGGAGCTTATTGCACAAGCAGGAATTCCAACTGCACATTGGATGACAAATGAAGATAGCAGAGAAGATATCCATACTCTCGTCCCTTGCTTTGTAAAGCCCTGTGATAATGGCTCAAGTGTGGGTATTAGCAAGGTAGTTAGTCATATTGAGCTTGATGATGCAATTGATGAGGCTGAAAAGTATTCAAGTCGCGTGCTTATTGAAGAGCAGATAGTGGGAAGAGAATTTTCAGTTGGCATCCTTGAGGGAAAGGCATTGCCTCCCATTGAGATTATTGCTTCTGGTGATTTTTATAACTATAAGGTTAAATATCAGGCAGGGTTGGCTCATGAGGAGTGTCCTGCACATCTTGATACGAAGTTAACTAAAAAGCTTCAAAAATATGCAGAAAAGGCGCACAAAGTACTCCGACTTGGTTCATATTCAAGAATTGACTTTATTATGGATGAACATGGTGAATTTTTCTTCCTCGAAGCAAATGCGCTTCCCGGAATGACACCTACTAGCTTGTTGCCTCAAGAAGCAGCTGCTGCAGGAATGAACTATACCAAACTTTGTTTAAAGCTTATTGAACTAGCAAAATAAAATATAAAGCACCCGATGATCTCGGGTGCTTTTGTTTTTCAAATTTTGATTTATGGGGGAGTTTGTATTTAATTTTAACGAAAACTAACTTTAGTAGGAACCGGCGTCCTCGACGGTCCGCAACGAGGGATAATCTAATAACATCACGGCTTCACACAAACAAAATCAAGCATTTCTACAAGAAAGTTACTTTCTTTTTGAAACGGACCGTCGGGGACGCCGGTCCCTACAAGGTTACAAATGTTTGTAAACAAAATTTCTGCTAACACACCCATAAATCCCAATTTAACTAACAAAAAGCGATGAGAATCATCGCTTTTTTAATTTTTCTTTAATTATTTCTATATACTCTTTACTACCGCAAAAGATTGTATTTTCCGTTGGCATTTCAAATTCATTATCCTCAGTAACTGTCTTAAATTTCAATCTATGATGAAGTTTAAAATTATTTTTACCCTCATGCAAAAGAATTGTTGGTGAGAGGGAATATAGTATCAAATCGTGTGGTATTCTTGCTGTTTCAAGTCCTTTATAGATATAAGGTCTTGGTGCAGAAAACATTACAGTTGCTGCTTCTATTGCCAAATGTGCAAGCGGAATATTATTCAAATCAAGCGCGGAGGTATGATATAAATAGTCATAATGATAGAAGCTAGTTCCTAAAAAATCTGCAATAGATACGACAATTTTATTTGGTGAGGCATACGTAATTCTTGTTCCGTTTTGATTACACTTTCTTGAAATATAATCAAAATTCTCTTTTTCTGAAAGTGATATTATTTCAGTTATACCCTTTGGTGCACTTGCTATCATAGAATTGATCTTTTCATCATTAAAAATTGCTAAAATAAGTGCAAATGGGACGAAAATATCTTTTATATGATTATAGTATTCCTCGCCTATTTCGATTATAGCATATTCACTATCGCAAAAAGAGAGCGCAAGAGAGAAAAGCAAATCATCATTAGAAAGCACCTTTTTAGTGGTTTTAAGAATAAGTTCTGCATTTTTGCAAAGTGTGTCCATATCAATTTGCTTATTTCTAATCCAAAATCTCTTATTTATATCAATATTGTCGCTTTTATAGTGAAAATGCTCAATTTCACAAGATGCCATAATCGAAGAAAGATAAGCGGACGTATTGTTAGCGCCATCTCCTACAACCAATATAATTTTTGACTTGATACTTAATTGTATCAAGTCAAAAATATTAGTGTTGTTCGGTTGAGTATTATTTTTTAAAAATGTTTTTAAACTTCTATATGTCATTTTCCGAGTAAGAATTTTCTTGCTGCTTCGTATTCTTGTTTAGCTGCATCTGCTTTTTTGAGATTAGCAGGCGTGTTGGGCTTTTTAATTGCACGAAGAAGAATGTTTTTTGGTGTTTCTTCAGGGTCGATTAATTCAACCGCAACGCAAGAATAGTTGTTTGCCTCAAGACGTTTTAAACGAAGTGCATCGGTTGCCGCATCGCAGAGCTTTTGACGGAGCATTGAATATTCCGTCACGAATGAGAGCTCCTTGCAATTTATTGTGTGATTCAATTCGTGATGACAACAGGGAGTTGACAAAATAACTTTTGCGCCTTCATTTATAGCTTTGTCAAGCACGATGTCGGTTGCAATATCGCAGGCGTGAAGTGATATTACAAGGTCGGGTTTTTCCGTGCATTCGTATTGAGTAATATCTCCACAGAAAAATTTAAGATTATCAAAACCAACATCCGTTGCAACCTTGTTGCAGTATTCAATAACGTCAGCTTTGAGATCAACACCGTACATTTTAACTTCACGTTTCATTACATTTTTAAGATAGTGATAAACTGCAAATGAAAGATAACTTTTGCCACAGCAGAGGTCGTAAACAACAAGCTCGCCGTCGCTTTTAAGATTGGGATAAATGTCGCGCACGTTTTCAACGAATTTATTAATCTGACGGAACTTTGATTGCTTTTTGTCGTGAATTCTGCCATTTTTATCACTTACACCAAGATACTGAAGAAAGGGCGCATCGGGAGTGATAATATGATTTTTTTCGTGATTATTGCCCGAAATTTCAGTTTTTTGAGCATTGCCCAAATTAATCTTTTGAACGAGATTATTAACGCCGATAAGCGTTATCTTGCCCGATTTTGACGCCTTATACTCGCACTCGCCCACGGTTGTGATAAGGTTTACCTGCATACAAGAATCAGTGAGTACACAAAGGCGTTCGATGGTGTTATCATCAAGAGCGATATTTTCGTGCTTTGCTTTATTATCGGTATGAAAGCTTTCGGCTTGAAGACAGAGCTTACCCGAAATATTTTTCAGGGTTAAAACTGTTTTTGTTATCGTTTTGTCCTTGTGCTTTGAAAAAACGGCTTTTTTTACAACTTGTTTTTCTGCAGAAAGGAGAATAGCAGATGCGAAATCGCATATTTTTTTATCAAAATTAATCATAATTTCGGCGGTCTCCTATGTCTAGTCATATTGAAAATTTTTTTCATTCTCTTTGAAATTTCTTCTTTTTCTTTTTGAGTTTCTTCAACCAAAAGAAGCGGATTTGAATATTTTTCACCATCAAAATTGATATTGAAAATATCATTTACTTTTATATCCCCAAGAATTTCTTTTGAAATGAGATATTGTTTGTTATCAAAATCAAGACAAACACCAATATTTTCTTCGTATCTGTCAAGAACTAATTTTAAAGTCATATTTTTTATCCTTTTTAATCAAAATATCCTTTTTTGTAAAGGAGTTCGGCAATAAGAACTGCACCACCTGCCGCACCGCGAAGCGTATTGTGTGAAAGTCCCACGAATTTATAATCATAAACGTGGTCTTCACGAAGTCTGCCTACAGTTACGCCCATACCACCGTAAATATCGCGGTCGAGCTTAGCTTGGGGGCGATTATCTTCTTCAAAATAAGTAATAAACTGTGCAGGTGCGTGGGGAAGCTCTAATTCTTGAGGTTCACCTTTGAAATTAGCCCAAGCTGAAAGAATTTCTTCTTTTGTGGGTTTCTTTCTGAATTTTACAAATACTGCAGCGGTATGTCCATCAGTTACAGGAACACGAATGCACTGCGTTGTGATAACGGGAGATTTTGCTTTCACAATCTCTCCGTTTTCAATATTACCCCAAACTTTTAAGGGCTCTTGCTCGCTCTTTTCTTCCTCTCCACCGATGTAGGGAATGATGTTGTCAATCATTTCGGGCCATTCGTTAAAGGTTTTGCCCGCACCCGAAATTGCCTGATACGTTGTTGCCACAATTTCATATGGTTCGTAGCAGAGGAGGGGTGTGAGAGCAGGAACGTAGGACTGAATTGAGCAGTTTGGCTTCACGGCAATAAAGCCACGCTTTGTTCCAAGACGTTTTCTTTGAGCTTCAATTATCTCGAGATGCTCGGGATTGACCTCAGGGATTACCATGGGAACATCGGGTGTAAAGCGGTTAGCAGAGTTGTTAGAAACCACGGGGATTTCCGCTTTTGCATACGCTTCTTCGAGTGCCTTTATCTCGTCCTTTTTCATATCAACTGCGCAGAATACGAAGTCCACAAGGGGAGCAATCTCGTCAATTTTTTGCGCATCTATAATTATCATATTTTTATATTCTTCGGGGATAGCAGTGCTCATCTTCCAACGATTGCCCACGGCTTCAATATAGGTTTTGCCTGCACTTCTTGCACTTGCTGCAAGGGCGGTCACTTCAAAATAGGGATGATTTTCAAGTAATGTGAGAAATCTTTGACCGACCATACCCGTCGCGCCAACGATACCGACTCTTTTTTTCATAAAACTATCTCCTAATTACAGATTTCTTTATAGATTACGTTTTTGTGAACTCCACGGTCTTTGGCACACGATTTTATAGCGTCCATTTTTGAAAGACCGTTTGAAATATAGAAATTCACATGTTCTTCGATACTCATATTTTCAAAGAAGTTTTCGTTTTGTTTCTTTTTATTGCTTCCTTCAACTATGAGCACGTACTCACCGCGAGGTGCGTTGTTTTCATAGTATTCAACGGCTAAGGCAAGAGTTAAACGAAGAACTTCTTCATTTTTCTTGGTGAGTTCTCGGCAAAGGGAAATTCTTCTATCCTCGCCGAATGTATTTTTCATATCCTCAAGTGTTGCTTTAAGTTTATGGGGTGCTTCGTGGAAAATCATAGTGCGCTTTTCGTTTTCAAGTTCCAAAAGTCGCTCACGACGCTCACCCTTGTTGGCGGATAGAAATCCCTCAAAGCAAAATCTTCCTGTGGGAAGACCTGAAAGGGTAAGGGCTACAATTCCCGCACATGAACCAGGGATTGAGGTTACGGGAATATTCTGCTCTGCGCAAAGAGCCACAATATCTTCACCTGGGTCACTGATTGCAGGTGTTCCTGCGTCAGTGATGAGAGCACAGCTCTCGCCATTTTTAAGACGGTCTGCAATAATTTGACCACGCTCACGCTTGTTATGTTCAAAATAAGAAACCATAGGTTTGCTTATATCAAGATATGAAAGAAGCTTCATTGAATTTCTTGTATCCTCGGCGGCGATGAAATCCACCTCGGAGAGAACCTTTATAGCACGTTCTGAGAGGTCTGCAAGATTGCCGATGGGGGTTGCCACAAGATAGAGCATTCCTTTTTCTATTTTATTCTTTTCGTAATCCATATTAGTGGATTTGATACTGCTCATATTGCTCCTTTCACACAAGTTGTGTTTATACATATAATAATAGTAATGAATTTTTGGGGGTAATTATGGCTATAAAAATTTATATAGATCAGGGACATAATCCTTCCTCACCCAATGCGGGGGCAGAGGGAAACGGCTACGTTGAGCAAGATATTACTTATGAGGTTGGAATTCGTTTATACGACCTGCTTAGTTCAAATGGAAATTTTGACGTGAGAGTTTCACGTCCAACGCCCGAAACTTCGCTTGGAACAACCAATTCAAGTAGTTTGCGAATTCGTGTTGACGAAGCAAACGCTTTCGGCGCGGATTATTTTATCAGCTTACACGCAAATGCTTCTTCAAATTCTTCCGTTTCGGGAAGTGAAGCACTCGTTTATAATGAGCCGAGTGTTGCGAGCGAGCTTGGGGAAGACATTCTTGTTTGGTTGAATAGAATCACGGGTTTAAGAAATCGCGGAATAGTTGAGCGTCTCGGACTTTACGTTCTGCGAAAAACACAGATGCCTGCGGTTTTAGTTGAAATGGGATTTATTTCAAATCCAAGCGATGCTGCACTTATGAATAATAGCCCCGAGCTTTTTGCAGAAGGTATTTACAATGGAATACTGCAATACACGGGGCTACTATAACAAAAGTTTGTTAATTACACATCTTTAAAAATTCTTCTTCATCAATTATGTTGATGCCGAGATTTTTGGCTTTTACAAGTTTGCTTCCTGCGTCCTCTCCTGCAAGAACATAGCTTGTCTTACCTGAAACGCTTCCTGCAACCTTGCCGCCTCTGTCTTTAATCATACCACTTGCAACATCACGGCTCATTGTGGGGAGCGTTCCTGTGAGCACGAAGGTAAGTCCTTCAAAGCGGTTGTCAAGCTGAACAAAAGTTGAATTTGTATTAAGACCTAAGTCGATGAGCTTTTTGCAAAGCTCAATATTTTGCTCGTGAGAGAAGAAATCAATAACGCAATCAGCGGTTATTTCGCCAAAATCCTGAATTTCGCAAAGTTCTTCTTTTGTTGCGAGCATAAGATTTTCAAGTGTTTTATATCGAGTTGCAAGCGCCTCTGCGGCAACTTCACCGATATTTCTTATACCAAGTGCGTAAACAAGACGTTCAAGACCTGCGCTCTTGGAGTTGTTTATCGAATTTATGAGATTTTGAGCACTCTTTTTGCCCATTCGCTCAATTTTTGATACGTTTTCAATATCAAGTGTATAAAGGTCGGCGCAGTCCTTGATAAGTTTATTATCAAGCAAAGCATTGACAATTTGAGGTCCAAGGCCATCAATATTCATAGCACCCTTTGAAGCGAAATGCTCAATGCTTCGAGAGAGCTGTGCGGGGCAGGATGAATTTGTGCATCTAGTTGCTGCGCCGTCGTTGTCATCACGAACTACGGGTTCACCACAAGAGGGACAGTGAGTGGGCATATAGAATTCCACTTCCGTTCCGTCACGTTTTTCGGGATGTGCACAAAGCACCTCTGGAATGATGTCGCCAGCTTTTCTAACTGTTACCGTATCGCCAAGTTTTATATCACGTTCACGAATAAAATCGAGATTGTGCAAGGTAGCACGCGAAACACTCGTTCCTGCAAGACGCACGGGTTCAAGAATGGCTGTGGGAGTGAGAACTCCTGTTCTGCCAACGGCAATAGTAATGTCAACGAGCTTTGTCTGTTTTTCTTCGGGAGGGAATTTATATGCAACTGCCCATTTGGGAGTATTAGTACCCTCTCCAATTTTTACTCTATCAGCAAGAGTGTCAATTTTAATAACTACACCGTCAATATCGTATGGAAGGTCATCACGCATAGCACCAAGCTTTTCGATGTGTGCGATTATCTCATCATAGGATGAAACGCAGACTCTATCCTTAAGAACTGTGAAACCGAGTTCTTTTATTGTATCAAGTGTATGAGTGTGTGATGCGGGATTTGTTCCGTCACCGAAAACGTCACCCGATTGAAGATTGAAAACGAAAATATCAAGTTTTCTGTCTGCGCAAATTTTGGGGTCAAGCTGACGGAGCGAGCCCGCAGCGGCATTTCTTGGATTTGCAAGAAGCTGTTGACCGTTCTTTTCGCGTTCTTCATTTAATGAATAGAACACCTTTCTTGGCATATAAACCTCACCACGAAGGCAGAAAGAAAGGGGCTTGTCTATTGATAACGGAATAGAATTAATAGTTTTTATGTTTTGTGTTACATCCTCACCAACAGTTCCATCGCCACGAGTTGCACCATTGACTAAAATTCCGTTTTCGTATGTGAGCGCAACGGAAAGACCGTCAATTTTCGGCTCAACTGAAAATACGGGATTTTCAACAATCCCTGCCATTCTGTCAACGAAATCTCTGATTTCTTCGTAGTCAAATACGTCAGAAAGGGAATTCATCACAACGGTGTGCGTAACCTTTTCAAATTTGTCAAGAGGTTTACCGCCAACGCGATTTGTTGGGGATGTGGGATCAAAATACTGCGGATTTTCTTCTTCAAGACGAACAAGCTCGGCATAAAGACGGTCATATTCAAAGTCGGAAATTTCCGGATCGTCATAAACGTAATAGCGTTTTGCGTGATATGAAAGCGTTTTGCGAAGCTCTTTGATTCTTTCAAAAATTTCGTTCATATTTTTCTCCCAAATTTAAATTAATTATTCTTCAAGAAGATATTTTGTGATTCTCTCCATTGATTCTTTGTACTGTTCCTCGCTTGAATTGTAGAATTTCACAAGGCAGTCGGAAAGAGCAGGGATGCTGGGTGTTGAGTAATCTCTGCCTGCAACGTATTCGTCCCAGTTAGAAAGTTTCCAAGTATCTCTGGGTGAATTTCTTTCAATCATTCTCTGGCGAGTAACTTCAATATCTGTTTCAACCCAGATAACAACAAGGTCAGCATCTTGTTCTGCAAGTTTTGCACGAAGATCCTTTATGTATTCGTTATCTCTAACTTCTCTTGTAAATGGAGCGTTGATGAGAACAAGGTCAGCATATTCAAGAGCTTCAAAGCCGATGTTGAGAATAGCGATGTACTCATAGTTTCTGATGTGTTCTTCAAAGAAATCGGATGAACGGTTGTTTTCTTCATTTGCAACGTGGAAAACTCTGTTAGAGAGGGGAATAAGTGCATCCTTGTCAAGATATACAATGTGGGGCAAGTTTTTAGCAAGTTGCTGTGAAACATATGTTTTACCGGAAGCCGGTGGACTTGTAACAAGTAACATTCTTTTTTTCATTTTAATTATCTCCTGTTTTTTATATAAATATATTCATTACCAATTTAACATTCTATCATATTTTTTGCCAAAAGTCAACAATTTAGGAGCAATTATGAGCAAATAAAAAAATAACCACAAAGTGTAAAAAACAAATTGTTGATATTTCACAAAATTATATTTTTTTAGAAAAACATATTGTTTTTTAATATGGTTGATGTTATATTAAAATTAGAAGATATAATTTTTCTGCAAATTTATTAACAGTTTGTAAACAATAACTTTTTTTGAAAATTTTTTCAAAAAAGTTGAAGAATTTTCCAAAGAAAATAGGTATTATTATATAGAGAACTTTTGAAAAAGAGATAAAAATGCTTTTTAAGGAGTAAAATATCTATTTCAAGGGGGATTTTTATGAAAGCGCAGAAGAAATTTTTCTTAGCCTTTCACCGCTATAAGTGAAAGCTTTAAAAAAGTTAGCGAAGTCTTGCAAAACTTCGCAAATAATCAAAAAGGAGAAATTACTATGAAAAATTCAAACACAAAAACCAAACTCGTCGCAAGGGTGATGCTCCTCGTTCTTTTGCTTGGAAGTGCGGTGAGTTTCGTTGGGTGTGAATGGATGGACTATTTTACAATCACAACCGAGCGAGGACCTTTAAAGACCACCAAACCTACACCTGATATGATTCAGAACATTCCAAATACATTTGAAACCACGGAAACAACCGTAGATTTGGAAAACGGTGAAAAAATTACAATTATCCACGGAAAAGATTTTAATGAGGATGATATTGAATTTTTGTTAACGCTTCACGGCCAGAGGAGAAATGATGGAGAAATTGTAGATCCTCCTCAAGGTTATTCGCTAAAAAAAATAATAACCGCTGGCAAAAACGGTGACTCTATATTTTTGGCGCATTTTGAAAAACCATATATAATTTGTGCTTACACTTCAGAGCACAAGGAGGAAAATTTATACGATTACAAATTTGACGTTACAAAATATGTGTGGTATAAATTCTATAATTCGGAGCAGGTGGTTGATAAAGTTGGAGAAATGGAACGCACAATGGATTCGTATCTTTTTTATGACTGCCTTATAAAAAAGGACATAGTAACTGGCATTGAATATAATAAAGAATGCAAATATTATACAAAGTATCTTGGTGAGAAAGCTTTTAAAAAAATAACGTCCGATATGATCTTATATTTTGGATTTAATGAGTTGAATGAATCTAAATTTATAATTCACCTCGAGCATGGCGGAGGTACTCACGAAGTTTATATAGACGAAAATGGTGTAGAGTATTTATATTTTTACTATGCTTCATATTATGAAGATGGCACCGAATATGAAAATTATACTCAAACAAGATTTGGGGTACATTATGAGTATTTGTCTCAATATTTTGAAATTTTAGATGAATATGTTAACGATTTAGGTAGAACAGTAAAAATGGCGGGAATCAGGATGGATTACCTTGCAAAGTACTTAACTGACGAGAGGTAAATTATGAAAATGTTGCATAAAATTGTTGCGTTATTACTTATAATCATTTTGATGAATATCAATGGTGGATATGTTTTTGCACACCAAGAAATGTTGGATATTAGCTATGAGAATTGTAATGTTCCTGTTGACGATGAAGGGGATATTATAGAAACAGACGGAGAAAATGAAATGTGGTATGCATTCTATAGTCGTCATATTTCTCATGAAGTATATACAATAAAATATTACTTTAACGAATTTGCAAAAGATGATAATACGTATACTTGGACAAGTGAGTGCTCACTGGAAGAAGCAAACTCAATAAAGGAAGCTTTCGCTAATAGTATGAAAAAATGGAATAATATCTATTATTATTCTTATGATGCTAATGGTAATAGAGTTGCCAATAAAATTATAAATATTGTAGAGATACAAATGGTGTAATTGAGGGACATTTATATACTGCGTATGAAAACGGCGGAAATTATGCAAAGTGTAAAATATGCGGTCATCTAAAACATGCAGGCAGTGGATTTATTCCTATTATTAAAACCAAACCAATAATAATCGAAGAAGAAACTGAATAGTTTTACATAAATTTATCCCCCAAGCGATTTCGCTTGGGGGATATTTATATATTTGTTTATACATTTAGATTAAGCAAAAGCATTTTCGTCGATATATACCTTTGAAATATCTGCGCCGAGTTCGCGGAGCTTGCCGACGATATCAAGGTAGCCACGTTCAATGGTGAAAATATCGGTAATTTCCGTTGTGCCTTCTGCAACAAGGCCTGCGATAACTATTGCAGCTCCTGCGCGGAGGTCAACAGAACGAACTGACGCACCGTGGAGCTTTTCAACTCCCTTAAATGCTGCAAATGGCTCGTTTACCATTACACTTGCGCCCATTTTTTCAAGCTCGTGAACGTATTTGAAACGGTTTTTCCAAATAGTTTCATAAACCGTGCTATCACCGTCTGCAATAGCAAGCAAGGTTGAAAATTGGGGATGCATATCTGTTGGGAAACCGGGATAGGGAAGAGTTTGAATATTAGTGGGCTTGAGCTTACCCGTTGAACGAACCTTAAGATAATCGTCATAGGTTTCAATTTCAACTCCCATTTCAATGAGTTTTGTTGAAATAATCTCCAAGTGCTTGGGAATTACGTTTTTGATATTTACTTCACCACCCGTTGCTGCAACTGCGCACATATATGAGCCCGCTTCAATCATATCAGGAATGATATCATAAACGCAACCGTGAAGTTTTTTAACACCATTTATCTTGATAATGCCCGTACCTGCACCCTTAATATCCGCACCACAGGTATTAAGGAAGTTTGCAAGGTCAACTATGTGTGGCTCGCGAGCAGCGTTTTCGAGTATTGTCTGCCCCTCGGCAAGAGTTGCCGCAAGCATAAGGTTAACAGTTGCACCAACTGAAACGATATCGAAATAAATATGATTGCCAAGAAGTCCGTTGGGCGCTTCTGCATACACGTAGTTTTCATCCTGCGAAACTGTTGCGCCAAGAGCCTCAAATCCCTTGATATGCATATCAATCGGACGTGTGCCGAAATTACATCCACCGGGGAAGGCGACTTTTGAATTATTGAATCTTGCGAGCTCTGCGCCTAAAAGATATGTTGATCCTCTCATCTTTGAAACAAGTTCAAAGGGAGTATCTCCACCCTCAAGATTTTTAGTATCAATTGAAACAGTTGTTTCGTTAAGGTACTTTATTTTTGCGCCCATGGCACGAAGTATATCAAAGGACATAGTGATATCACTAACTTTAGGAACGTTTTCTATTACACATTTATCGCCTGTGAGGATGGTTGCGAATATTATGGGGAGAGCGGCATTTTTCATACCGTTGATGTAAACGTCGCCATATAGCTTGTTCCCACCATTAATTATGATTTTTTCCATATGTAATCCTCCAAAAAAGATTGGCAGTTATGTTATTAATTATCTATATAATCAGTATAACACATAACTGCCAAAAATGGAATAGTTTTTTTATTATTTAATAAATTTTTTGTTGAAATTTTTTGCTAATGAAACTGAACATAAAATTGGGATTTATTGGGGAGTTAGAAAAAGTTAGTTTGTGTTTGGAACGGGAGGCGAAACGCCTCCCCTACAATGTATAACATTGTCTATTCGTAGGGGAGGGGTCTCCCCTCCCGCAATTTAAATTCAAACTATCTCCCCTATAAATCAAAATTTGAAATCTACTCTAATATAATATTCAGTTTTCAATTTCTTTGTGAAAATATGCAACTGCGAGGTCAACTACTAGGCCATAGCTTTTTGTACCCTGTGTACCATTCGCCTGAAGATAAGCGTCATTTATCGCGCCACTAATTTCTCCAACTACATTATCGCGATATTGTTCATAAAATTCGTTATATGCTATCATTTCATAAATTGCACGGTTGTCAAGTTTTTTGTATGTTTCTTCCCAAAGCTTTTGGTCAGCGCTATAAAGTGCATTTAAAACGTATTCGCAAAGATTCATGTAACCACAATATTGAATATAGGCGTCATCCGTATTAGTGCACACAAGAAAAGCAATGAAATTTGCCTCGTCCTCGCGTGCAATCCCACGTTGATGTGCTAACTCATGCGCAATGGTATAGGGGATTGAATAGTCGGGGGAATTTGTATTTACGTTTGCCTCACCTGTGAAAAAGGTATAGACACCGGAAATGTGAGTGTAAGTCATCGGTTTGCTTAATATTATGGGTTTTACAAACGATGTCAAACGTGGCAAAAAGCTATATGAATCACTTAATTTGTCATAGGAATCAAGTAAAAGGTTATTTGTTTCACGTATTGTATGAGGATTTACAGATGAGCTTTGCTCTTTAAATTCAACGGCATCAAGAGATGCATTCACTTCACCTATAAGCCATTCGGCAGTTTGTGCCAATTCGTATGAGCTAACTTCTTTTTTGTCAATATCAAGCTTTTTATCAAGTGAATAGGTGTGATATCCTATTCCAAAAACGAAAACAAAAGCACTGAATAAAAGAGAAACTATTGAAAGAAGAGAAATGCAGAAAACTCCAACATCGCGCCAAGAATTTGAATATTTTTTTACCGCAAATCTAACCACGATGAACAATATTATAGGGGAAGAAATAATTAGTAACTCTGCAAATGAAAGTGGCAGGATATTGGTTATCGTTGCCAAAATTGCGCGGAAAACGGATGAAATATATCTATTAAAGAAATCTGCAAATGTTACATTAGAAAGAGCTATGATGTAAATAATCAGGGAAAAAATAGCTATTCCAAAGAAAACATAAGCAAATTTTGGCACTTTTATCTTATTTTTTTGTTCCATAATCTATAAATTCCTTTCCGAAGTGTCCGTCAATAATATTTTGCATATCACGGGGCAGAGGAGCATAAAGCTCCATTTTGTCATTTGAGTTGGGATGCGTGAATGACAAATAGTAAGCATGTAAGGCATGACGGTTGATAAGTTCTGATGATTTTCCGTAAAGGTCATCTCCAAGAATTTGTGCGCCAAGGTAAGCAAAATGCACGCGAAGCTGATGAGTTCTGCCCGTTATAGGAGTTGCAGAAACGAGGGTGAGTCCATTTTTCTTTGCTAAAACTTTATAAGAAGTTATAGCGATTTTTGAATCATCTGTTTTTTCACAGACTTCACGTAGAATTATACTTTCTTCTTTTCGTCGTATGTATGTTTCTATTGTACCTTCGTTTTCATTTAATTCACCTTGCAAAATTGCGATATATGTTTTGCTAATACCATCATTTTTCATTTGATGAGATAGCTTTGAAGATGCAAGACGATTTTTGGCAACTAAAACTATACCACTCGTATTTCTATCAAGTCTATTTACCGAGCGAAAAACAAAAGGACGATCTTTTAGTGAAAAATAATATGCAAGTGAATTTGCAAGTGTATCGTAAAAATGCCCCTGTGATTGATGTGTTGGCATAAAAGGAGGCTTGTTTAATGCAATTATATCGTCATCTTCGTAAATAATATCAGGAAGAATGGATGAGGGAACGAGCTTTTCTGAATTGTCTATATTATCATCTAAATTAATTTCTAATATATCGTTTTCTTTAATTTGTGCACGAACCGTTGCATGTTTGCCGTTAATTAAAATTCCGTCAGGTCGCGATTTAAGGGAAGTAATAGCACGCTTTGAAAAGCCGAGCTCGTTTATCAATATTTCTTTAACCGTCAAGCCGATGAATTTATTTTCAAATTGCATATTTACCTCCTTTTAGAATTTCAAATTTGGATTTATAGGGGAGATAGTTTGAATTTAAATTGCGGGAGGGGAGACCCCTCCCCTACGAATAGACAATATTATACATTGTAGGGGAGGCGTTTCGCCTCCCGTTCCAAACACAAACTAACTTTTTCTAACTCCCCTATAAA
>JAZKZP010000075.1:0-9548 GCA_045612715.1 Eubacteriales bacterium | reverse complement strand
AAATATTTCGTAAATTTTCGAAATTCCTAACGGAATTATCGGTTTTGAAATCACGAAACCGTCCTTACACGCAAGCGTGACGGATGGTATCGCACTTTCAAAACTACGAAAATCAATCCTAATGGATTAATTTTCTAAAATTTACTTTATGTGAGCACATAGATTTTGATAGCTATATGTCTATTATTAAAATTAGCAAATCACAGATTTTCGCTTTCGGTTTTGCGTTAGCAAATGGCTGACGTAAGTCAGACAAGAAAGATGAAGCCTGTTAAAATGCCGAGAAAATCGTTGTGTGTTGCTTTGCGAAGAAAAGCAACACGATTTGCGCAAAATCTTGCTGCGAAGCTCTTTTAAAAAGCTTTTTTGGATACTTTTTTCTCGAAAAAAGTATCATTCCTTTCTAACTAACTTCCCGACAAATCAAAATTTGAAATATCTATTGAAAAATGTAAAAATATGTGATAATACAATGGAGATGAATATTTATGATAAAACACCCACGGATTTCCGTGGGTGTTATCTTTTGTGATCAATCTATTCCGAATTCGCGTTTATCGAGTGCGGAGAGGGCGAATTTTAGCGCCAAGGATGCTTTTTGCCTTTCTTTTTCGTCGTCAGAGTTCAAAAGAGGCAAGAGTGAACGATAAATTTCTCCTCTAACGGTGATGTCTTTTTCGAGCTGTGCAAGATCAAAGTTTGATACGGTTTCGTTTTTAATCTGCAAAAGCGCAAGATTTGTTGACAAAAGAGCTTCTTTGATAGAATTAACATTTATTAAATAATCTGACGGAATAGCACCCGTCAAAATTACTCGAAGCGCAGTTTCTTGATTATAATTCTTTTCTTTTATAATGTTTGCAATTTTAAACGAAACGTCGCTATCACTTGAAAAAGACGTAATATCAATGCGTTCAATTTCATAACTCATTGATGAGAGCTTCACGCGTTCAAGCGTTACTTTCTTTTCTGCAATATCAAGGTCGACGATATATGCGCCGCCCTCACCAAGCTCATCAAAGCTTCTTCCCTGCGCAAATCCGCTGTAAGCAATAAGTGTATTGCCTATTTGTATGGGTTTTTCGGGTGAGTGGACGTGTCCAAGCGCTGCGTAAGCGAAACCGTGCTTTGAAATAGAACTTACACTCATCGGTGCATATCTTGAAAGCGGAACTCCTATCTCCGTGTGGGCGCAAAGAATGTTTATGTTTTCTTTGGAAACCGGAACGTCGGCAGAAAGAGGATTTTCCTCGCATCTATCGGACTCAAACGCATATCCGAGAACACTTATTCCAAGCTCGTCAAAGTCAAATCTCCCGATTTCGGTTGAGGTGAATACATACGCGTTTTCAGGCAGAGCTTTATCGGCATAAGTGCCGTTTTTGTTGTAAAAATCGTGATTTCCGGGCGCAATGATTACAGGGCAACCCACGTTTGCAATGGCATCGAAAACAACTTTTCTTGTTTGAGATGAGCAAAACGGCGTATCAAAAAGGTCGCCGGGGATAAGTATGAGCTTCACTTCTCTGTTCTTGGCTATTTGCATAGCTTTGACAAAGCATTCTCTAAGCTCGGTGCGTTTTTCGTCCGCTTTTTCCTTTGAAAAACCCGAAAATGCGCTGTCAAGATGAAAATCAGCTAAATGCATTATCTTCATATTCGTACCCCCTTTTTACAGTTCTATAAGATTGATGTTGGTGATTTTTTGCGAAATTGAAACGTCACGGCTTTGACATGTAAACAATATACATTGTGCACTCTTTGAATGCTCGACAATCGCCTTGATTACGTTTTCGGCTCTTCCGTCGTCGAGCTGGGAGAGAGATTCATCCATGTAAAGAGGAGGATTTTTCTCATACAAAAGAGTTTGCAAAAGCGCAAGTCTGACAGAAAAATATGCCGCATCAAGACTTCCCTTGCTGAGTGAATCGATGGGTCTTGTCGCACCTTCGGCAAAAATGGAAAGCGACATATTTTCATCAATCAAAAGCTCGTTGTATTTGCCGCTTGTCACAAGCGAGAGATTTTTTTGCGCATTTTCTCTGATTTTTGGTGTTATATCAGATTTGAGATTGGCGGATGCCACGTTTATAGTTTCCATAGCAAGACGCACCGCGTCAAGACGGAGTTTGAGTGCGCTAAGTTTTTCTTGCTCGGCTTCGATTTCAGGGAAAATATCATTGGCACTTCTTCTTTCTCCGTGCGCTGCAAGATTTCTTTCGATTCCTGCCTTATATTGACTGAATTGATTTGTTTTTTGGAGTGCATTATCGCGCTCCGCCTTGAGCTTTTCAAATGGAATTTCTTTTATTCTTTCTCTGATTTGCGGTGTAATTCTTGCACTTATATCCTTTTCGCTAAAACGTTCAAGCTCATTTTCAAGAGCACGCATAAGCGCCCTTCTTTCACGAAGCTCGTTGTCAAGTTGAGAGTGAGTTTCGATATAAACCTTGATTGTGTCGGCAAACGCCAAAAGTTCATCTATTGTGTTACTCTTAGCCATATCCAAAGTGCATGCAAGATTTGCGAGTTTTTCTTTGTCACTATCAAGGTTATCCTGCGCTATTGCGCAACGGAATTTTGCGTTTTCGAGCAAATTCGCACACGACGTGCGCATACTTCTGTTTTCGGAAAAAGAGTTTAATGCGTCAAAAATGCCGTCCTCATCCTTGGGGCAAAATCCTTCGCCGAGCTTTGACATAAATGCGGAAATCTCTATCTTTGCGGACTTGAATTTTCCAAAGGAGAGTGCTGTCCCCATGCCAAGCGCAACACCGATAAAACCAACGGTCATAGCTCCCGCTACGTTTTGCATTGCGAAAATAAGTAAGATTGCAAAAACAAGCATCATAGCACACGCAACACCCAAAACAGTGAGAGCGAGTGCAGAATTGTTTTTCTTTTTCTTCTTCGTGGCAAGGTGAGTAACTGCACTTCTTGCTGAGCCGAATTCGTCAAGGATATCGGCAAATCCCTTTGAATTTACTTCGCCAAGCTCAAAAAATGCTTTTTCTGCGTTTTTGAGCTCGATTTTAGCAATTTCAAGTGCTTTTTCGCTCTTTGAAACGGAGTCGCACGCATTCCTAATCTCTGCGATTTTTTCATAACTTGCTATATTTTTGTCGAATTTTGCATTGCTTTCGAGAGCCTTTATTTCGTTGATAATATCGGCTTCTTCTTGCTTAATAGCGCGAAGCTTGTCAAACTTTTCAAGGCGCAAAACGTCATCGTGAAGGTCGCACATTCTTTGCGCAAGTCCGTGTTCCTCGCGAGCCTTTAACAGAGCCGCTTCAACGCGCGCAAGTTCGTCGGTGTTTTTGATTCGTTCGTTTTCAAGGACAACTGCGCCCCTGTGTTCGCTTTTAAGACGCTCAAGTGCAATCTCGCTGTCATAAACAAGACCACCCTTGTTGTTCGTGTGCATAAGACGGCGACGTTCTGTGTCAAGCGTTTTAAGTGCCGCTTGAATATCGGTGCTTTCGTCGCCACTGGAAAGAAGATTGTCGATAACTCCCTTCACAGCATCTCCGCCAACCGAAACAGTTTCAAGCTGCTTTATATTACACATGCTGTCGTATGCCTGCGCGTTGATTCCAAGAAAATGCTCACCCGGAACTTCTCCCGAGAATACCTCTTCCCCGTTTTCAAGGGCAATTATTCGCACCTTGTCAACGTAAGAACCGCGCGCACCCTCGCGACCGGAACGCTCAATACGATATTTTTTGCCAGCTTCGTCTTCAACTGTCAAAGAACCTGCGGCAATGCCGATGTTCCAGGACAAAGCGCGCTCTCGCTCGCCCACAACAATGCTTGGATTTTTTCTCCCCACACCGTAAAGAACAAATTTAATAAATCCCAAAAGTGTGGATTTGCCCGATTCGTTGTCACCTTTGACAATGTTGAACCAGTTGTCAAAGACGAACGTTCTATCTTTAAATTTTCCAAACTGAATTATGTTTGCTTCGATTATTCTCATGTTTTCACCTCACTTGGAAGGAATTAATTTGTTTGTGTTTCAAGTTTTGATTTGTTGCATAGTTAGTTTTGTTTCGGGACGCTCAAGCCGCTGGGCTTCCGCTTTTGAAAAAGCGGAGCAAAACAACAGATGGGTTTGAGCAAATGGTTCGTAAATTTTCGATAATTCACAAGCGAATTATCGGTTTAGAATTAAATTCCAATCTTACAAGCAAGCTTGACGCTTGGAATTTAATTTCTAAACTACGAAAATCAATCCTAATGGATTAATTTTCTAAAATTTACTTTATGTGAGCGTATAGATTTTGATAGCTATGCGTCTATTATTTGTAATAGCAAATCACAGATTTTCGAGGCGCCTGTTAAAATGCCGAGAAAATCGTTATGTGTTGTATATAATTATGGGCAATTTGCGTTTTTGCGAAGCAAAATGGAGTCGTAAGACGACAAGCAATTTGCTAGGCGCGCCAATCATACTTTAGATAATTCCATCATAATATGCGCGGCGTATTTGCGCAAAATCTTGCCGCGAAGCTCTTTTAAAAAGCTTTTTTGGATACTTTTTTCTCGAAAAAAGTATCATTCCTTTCTTACTAACTTCTTACGGACAAATCAAAAATTGAAATACATTACATCACAAAAAGTGCGATGCCAAAAGCATCGCACTTTAATAATTTTAATTTGTATCTTTTTGTGAACCTGTAGGGTTATTGATACTGTAGCCAACGTTTACAAGGTGGTCGCCCATACGTTCAAATCCAACTATAACGGATGAGAAATAGGGACTTACGTCAACGTGGCAGTTGCCTTCTGCAAGACGAGCAAAGTGACTTGCGATAAGCTCCTTCTTCTGCGCGTCAACGCTTTCTTCAAGCTTTGCCAATGTGGGCAATTTGTCCTTGTTCAAATTCTCAAAGATATCCTTTGACACGCGGAACATCTCAATAATATTCGCTGACATTTCGCCAATTTCCTTGCACGCCTTATCGGAGAACGCGATCTTTCTATCCATCATCTCAAGACCGATTTCGTGAAGATTTTCTGCGTGGTCACCGATACGTTCAAGGTCGTTCAATACGTGAAAATATGAACCGATAACTCTTTCGTTTGTTTGATCCATATTCGTTGTAGAAAGCTCAATCAAAAACTTTGTCAAAGAGTTATTAGTAAAGTTAATGATTTTTTCGTTCTTTCTTATGATATCATTGTACTCCGCTGAAGCACTATTCACGGAGACAAGAGAAAGAGTTGTATTTTCTTCAACCAAGTCAAACATATACTCGATTTCTTTCTTAACTTGAGTAAGAGCTACGTGAGGAGTTGACAAAAGTCTTTCGTCAACGTATTTAAAGGTCATCTTTTCTTCGGTTTCCTTCTTGTCCTTGATAACAAGGCAAGAATAATCAACAAGCTGTTTTACAAAAGGAAGAAGAAGCAAAGTGGTTGTTACGTTGAATATAACGTGGAATACGGATACGCGCATTTGTAATGCCATCGGGTCGTCACCCGGGAACATTGACATAAGAAAATTCACAGCAGGATCTTTGAATATCCAAATGAGTGCCGTAAAAATTACAGTGCCGATAGTATTAAAAGTGAAGTGTATCAATGCAACTCTCTTTGAGTTGGCATTAGCACCAACAGAAGCGAGAAGCGCCGTAACGCAAGTACCTATGTTCGCACCAAGAATGATAAATAACGCAAGATCAAGGGGAAGAACTCCTGTTCCTACCATTGTAATAACTACACCGGTTGCAGCCGACGAGCTTTGAATGAGTGCTGTAAATATAGCGCCCACCAAAATCAAAACAAGTGGGAAATTGATTTGCTCAAAAATGCTTGTGAACATCTCCATTATAAGAGGATTCTTAAACGCATCCTCACTTCCCATAATGTTAAGTCCGACAAAAATTAATCCAAGACCCGAACAAAGCGCACCTGCAAGCTTTATTTTTTCTTTTTTAAAGAAGCCCATCATAACCCCTGCAAAAGCAAGGAAGTACATAAGCATATTAAAATAATCGTTTTTAAGAGCTACCAACACACCTGTGATGGTAGTACCGATATTAGCACCCATAATGATTGGTGTTGCTTGCATAAGTGTCATAACACCTGCGTTAACCAAGCCGATTACCATTACCGAAGTAGCTGATGAGCTTTGTATAATAGCAGTTACACCAGCACCGATTCCAACTCCTGAAAAACGGTTGTTGCTGATTTTTTCAAGCAAGCCTTTCATACCCGAGCCGGCAGACTTTTCCAAAGCTTCGCTTAAGAAATTCATACCAACGATGAATATACCAACACCAGCAAGTAGCCAAATAAGGCTTTGAATTAATGCCATATTATTCTCCTTTCAAATCAAAAGACATATTAAAGTAATAAAATTCATATTATTGTGAGAATTTTCGCATACAAATACATTTTATCACTTTTTGGATAATTAGTCAAGGGGAATTTTTTATGGCTATTCTATGGTATATTTTTGTTGATGTGAAATTATCGCACGACGGCGCGCAATATTATTCAAATTTTGATTTATCAGGAAGTTAGTTTTGTTGAATAACGGGTCGTCGGGGACGCCGACCCCTACAAATTTGTGCTTGTTTTACGGGGAAAAGCGCGAAGCTGATTAAAAGTTTTTTGCTTACTTTTTTTCAAAAAAGTAAGCGATAAATCCCAATTTATCTTTTTTTCTTTAAGGCTTCAAGTATTTTGAAACGTAAATAATAAGTGGCATCCTCGGTTTCGGTGATTATTTTGTACTGATCAGAATTAAGTCCTACAGCAATAAATGCTTCCTCGTTTTCCACCTTTTCGCTCGCTGCACTCAAGCAAAGTGGAGGAAAAAGTACGCACCACCAATTTTGACCCTTCGCTTCACCAATCAAAACTCTCAACGAAACATACTGACCTGATGGAAAACTCATACTCTCATAATTGCGCGTTGGATAATCTTCAAGAGTCAAGTTTACCTCAATTTTATAATCGTATCCCTGTTCTTTCACAACTTGTCCTGCAATTTTTTCTATTTCATCAAGTTCATTTTGTAAAATTTCGATTGCTTCTTCCCTGCTTGTGCTATCAATAACCTTTGGCGACGTATATGCTAAAATAGCATCCCGTACTTTTAATTTAAGCGCTTGATCCTCTTCACTATCCGAATTTGCCAAAACGTGCAAACGAACTACACTCTCGTATATTTTTTCTTCTCCGTGAATTGGCAAAATATTGCAAATCGCCAAGCAAAGCACCAAAACGCAAAATAAAATTAATATTTTTTCTATTTTCATAACCTTCTCCTAACTTTTTGATATTTTAGTATTCCCATAAAAATAACTTTTATTCGCTTTTTTCATATACTGTTAAAAAATCTCGGAGTTAATTATGAATATTTGTATTGCAACTATACCATCATTAAATATATGTATAAAAGCCCAAAAGGCACTCGCTGAAAATTCCATTTACTGCAAAATAGTCAGCATTGATCCCAAATTAACACGACGTGGATGCGCTTACGGAATTGAATTTTCCTGTTCTGAAGAGCGCAACGTAAAGTCCGTTTTGCGACGAGTAGGAATTCATCCGTCACAATTTTTAGAAAGCAATCAAGGAAAAGCACTATGAAAAACAGAATTTATTATCTTGACAACGCAGCAACAAGCTTTCCAAAGCCTCCGTCGGTGGCACGTGAAATGCGACGTTGCATTGACAAGTATTGCGGTAATGCGGGGCGCGGCTCTCACAAGCTTTCTCTCTATGCAGCCAAAAAAATATATGAATGCAGAGAGCAAATTTGCGCTTTAGTAAATGCTCCTGCACCTGAAAATATTGTTTTTGTTCCCTCTTGCACATACGGACTTAATTTGATTATCAAAGGAATTCTAAAGCAGGGTGATCACGTTTTGATCAGCGATATGGAGCATAATTCTGTCTTTCGTCCGATCAGCAAATTGGCAAACGAGGGAAAAATAAGTTTTGAAACCTTTTCTGCGCTTTCAAGCTCAAGCAAATCGGACGAAAATATTTTAAACGAAATTGAAAAAAAGATTCGTAAAAACACAAAACTTCTTATATGTACTCATCAATCAAATATTTGCTCATTTTCTCTCCCAATTAACAAAATCGGAGAATTATGCAATAAATACAACATTTTATTTGCTCTTGATGTTGCTCAATCAATAGGACATTACAACATCGATATGCAAAAATCAAAGATTTCTTATATTTCCGCGCCCGGACATAAGGGTTTATACGGTCCGCAAGGAAGCGCGTTTGTTGTTATCAACTCTAAAAATATTCTTGAACCTTTAATTGAAGGTGGAAATGGCATCTATTCACTTGAAACTAAAATGCCAGATTTTCTTCCCGAGCGCCACGAAACCGGCACACTCCCCCTGCCCTCCATTGTCGGACTTTGCGAAGGGATCAAAGAAGTGAGATCACGTGGAATGGATGAAATATCCTCACACGAACATAAGCTTTTCACTTTTTTGCGTGATGGATTGCTAAACATCAAAGGAACGACTGTTTATGCATCAGAATTTGAAGGAAACACTCTTTCATTTAACCTTAAAAGCACACCCGCAGAGCAGGTGTCGGCTATTTTGGATGAAGCAAATATCTGTGTCCGTGCAGGTTTTCACTGTTCAGCACTCGGTCACACCGCGCTTGGAACAAAAGAAACGGGCACAGTTAGAGTGAGCTTTGGAATTTACAATAATAAAAATGATATTGATCAACTATTATCAATAATAAATAGAATATAAGTTCGAGTTTCAAATTTTGATTTGTTGGGAAGAAGTTAGTTAGAAAGGAATGATACTTTTTTCGAGAAAAAAGTATCCAAAAAAGCTTTTTAAAAGAGCTTCGCGGCAAAATTTTGCGCAAATCGTGTTGCTTTTCTTTGCAAAGCAACACATAACGATTTTCTCGGCATTTTAACAGGCGCCTCGAAAATCTGTGATTTGCTAACTCAAACAATAGACATATAACTATCAAAATCTATATGCTCACACAAAGTAAATTTTAGAAAATTAATCCATTAGGATTGATTTTCGTAGTTTTGAAGTAAAATTACAAGCGTCAAGCTTGCTTGTAAGATTGGAATTTTAATTCTAAACCGATAATTCCGTTAGGAATTTCGAAAATTTACGAAACATTTGCTCAAACCCATCTGTTGTTTTGCTCCGCTTTTTCAAAAGCGGAAGCCTAGCGGCTAGGGGTTCCCCGAAACGAACATCGTGAGTTTTTGGGGGTTCCGTATTGAGCGTCCCAAAATAAACTAACTCCCCAATAAATCCCAATTTATCCTCCAAACCATAAAAAAACAACCAAGGCAAATGCCTTGGTTGTTTTATTTTATATTGCTAATTGCGGTATCAAATTAGTCAACCAATTTGATGATTGCCATCTCAGCTCCGTCGCCACGACGGGGACCAAGCTTATAAATCTGAGTGTAACCACCGTTACGACCTTCATATTTAGGAGCAATCTCATTGAACACTTTAGTAACAACATCTTCCTTTGTGATGTAGGAAAGAGCAGCACGACGGCTTGCAAGAGTGTTTTTC
>JAZKZP010000074.1:0-2536 GCA_045612715.1 Eubacteriales bacterium | reverse complement strand
CTGGAGGGAGTGAAACGACCGATAGAATCTCGTTAGGACACAAGGACTGCTCCAGAATGACATCTAAAGATGTCCTGCGCGCCGCAACGATAGAATCTCGCGCGGAAATTGAACGAAATCATACAATAAAACCCGTAGGGGCGCACCGCGTGCGTCCGTGTGTTTACCGAAACCAACTCCCCTACAAATCAAAATTTAAAATACTAAAAACAAAAAATATTAATCAATTTAAGGAGTAAAAAATTATGTGGAATTGGGCACATCTTGGCATTTTCTTTGCACTTTCACTTCTTGTTTGCCTTTGTGGCTATAAGAAGTACGTTTACTTTATGTCCATCGGCTACGGCTTCTCCGTTGCTATCATCGGTGTTGCTATGGCAGTTATGAGCTTGATGGGTATTTACACAGTAAACCTCGCAAACTTCATTCAGTTTGCACTTTTCGTTATCTACGGTTTCCGTCTTTCAGGATTCCTTCTCATCCGTGAAATCAAAAATGCAGCTTATCGCAAGACACTTGCAGAAGCTACTGGAAAAGAACCCCCTGTATTTGTAAAATTCTTTATGTGGACATTTATGGGTGTTCTTTACGTTGCTCAGACATCCGGTGTTGCGTTCCGTCTTTTCAATGACGCAGACAGCTCCGTTTGTCAGTGGATTGGTATTGCAATTTCTGCTTTCGGTATCATTCTTGAGGCAGTTGCAGACAAACAGAAATCCGCACAAAAAGCAAAACGTCCCGACATGGTTGCTACAGAACAGCTTTATAAGATCGTTCGTTGCCCCAACTATTTTGGTGAAATCCTTTTCTGGACAGGTGTAACTGTTTCCGCTCTCGATTGCCTTGTTGGTTTCTGGCAGTGGTTCACAGTAATTCTTGCTTATATTCTTATCGTATTCATTATGTTCAATGGCGCGCAGCGTCTTGAAAAGCGTCAGATGGCTCGCTATGGCAACAGCAAGGAATATAACGATTATGCGAACAAAACACCCATTATCATCCCCTTGCTTCCCATCTATCACCTCAACAAAAAGAAATAATACATAGGAGAAAATAGTATGAACGATTTTTCTGTTGGAATGGCTCTTTTTGACTACATTCCTGTTATTTTCTTCGCCATCGGTGCGATCATTCTTCTTCGCGACCTCTATAACAAGATGAGCAAGTGCGCTTACGCTCTCTTTGCTACAGGTGTTATTAACGTTGCAATGGCAGGAGCACTCAAGGCAACTTGGAAGCTTCTCTATGCAGGAGCACACATTGATATTTCCGCTTTCAATGCAATGTTTTTCCCCGTACAGTCCATTGGTTTCCTTCTTGCAGGAATAGGTATTGTTGGAATGCTTTGCCACAAACAAAAAGGAACTAAACTTCATTCAGTAGTTCCTGTGGTTTCTATCACATTCCCCTATCTCGTGTTGGTAATGGTAGCAGGTCTTGGACTTATGGATGCAGGTCTTTGCGTTCTTGCAAAGAAAATGAAAAAGCCTGCAGTTATTGTGATTTTTGCTCTTTCTTTCGTTTGCTGTCTTGGTATGGGATACCTTTCAACAAAGGATTTCGAAAAGGCATCAATGAACTGGATTGCAGAGGGTGTAAACTTCTGTGGACAAGGACTTTTCTTGCTTGGCGCTTGGATGCTCCACAAGGCAGGTCTTGCAAACCTTGATCTTGATAAATAATTATTGATATGACAAGTAAAATTTTAGATTTAATCAAGAAAAACCATACTCTTGAAAACAAGAGCGTGGGCGAATTTAAAACCTTCAAAGCAAAGGGAATGACCTTTGTTTGTGAGGCATTTAACGCAGAAGGCTTAGGTCACGTTTCGGTTATGCGAGCAAGGGGATTTTTCGGTCTTATGAAGATGGATACTCTTGTTATTGCGCCCGAAAACAAGGATTTGCCCTTGCTTTCCTATGACAGAATTTATGCTATGGGAAATGACACTCTCATAATAGAACTTTATGACACTATGGGAGAAAAAAAGGTTGACCTTTCCACAATAAGCGCAGTGAAAGAAAAGTACGCAAGTTTACCCGAGCGCTTTGCAGAAGGCGAAGAGCCCAAACATTGGTACGATGATATCCGTTTGCCCGAAACCACTTCTAAAAAGGGCAAAAAGGTACATACAGCAGGATTTGATTCATATACACTTGACTATATTTCCGCATATTTGTCACTTAACGGTGAAAGTTGTGATCGCGACGCAAAAATTGCTCGCACCGAAGTTTATGCAAGTGGACTTATTTCACAAGGCGGACCTGCAACCGATGTTTTCAAGCAAGAATTTGGCGAAGAAAAGACATCAAACATCATTCGTGGTGTACTTTTTGGAACAAAATAATTTACAACTCAAGGAGAGCCTCGGCTCTCCTTTTTGTTGTTCGGTCTATAAATTGGGATTTATCTGTGCCTTCCCCTGAGGGGAAGGGGGACCACGCAAGTGGTGGATGAGGGGATCGAAGTCTGTGCAAACAATCGTCTTTCTCGACAGCATTTCGTTTACAAAATAAAAGAAATTACTTAAAAATCA
>JAZKZP010000073.1:0-78710 GCA_045612715.1 Eubacteriales bacterium | reverse complement strand
TTGCTTTCCTCATCACGGGACATTACATTGTTATCTTTATCAAGAATCAAGTAATTGTCGGGAGTTTGGGGCTCAACGATCTTGCCATTATATGTCCAACCGTACCAGTCCCAGTCAATAGTAGCAGAAGCGCCGGAAGCCACCTTATCTACCTGACCGAAAGAAACTGCGATAGTATCATCTTTTTCGATACCTATTTGAGAATAAGGAATCATTATCTCTACGGTATAACCTGTGTCAACAGCCTCATAGCCGTCATTGAGAACACCATTAAGCTGCACCTCATAGTCAATAAGACCGTTCCAGCCGCCCCAACCTGATCCGGAGCCCTGCATTATACGGGTCTTACCGTGAATACCGAGATTTATCTGATAGTCATCATTTTGAGGCTTTAAACCACCGTCTGCAAGAGTATCGATATAAATTTCCACGCTATCACTGCGTGTTACTGCATCATCATTGGTTTCACCCTCTGTTGCAAGAATTGTATCCGCAACCTGAGCAAAGAAGAACAAAGCTTGTTCACCACGATATATTTTTATCGTTGCTGCTCCGCCGTGTCCGAACGTTGCGACAGTCTTAGCGTTTGCCCATTGAGCATCGTCATCAACACCGTCAATCTTAAGCTCGGGTGCAACGTAGTTTCCGGGAAAATCAAACTGATCTTTTCCGGGCTGTTTGTTGGGGGTGTAGTCCTCGTAATCATCACCGTTTCCGAATCCACCGCTTACACAGCTTGTAAGCATAAGGGAAAGCATCAACAGCATGGCGAGGGCTGTACGAATCCATGTTTTTTTCATCTCGAAGTCCTCCTTAAATTTTTTATTATATGCTGCGAGATTCAAATAAATTATCCCTTCACACCTGAAATGGCCATTGATTCAACAAAGAATTTTTGGCAGGTGGAATATATTATAAGCATGGGAAGGCTTGAAAGCACCGCACCTGCCATAATAAGAGGTAAATTAGTACCACCTGAATTATTCGAGTTGATAAATGCCATCATCGGCTGAAGTGTCATTTTAGTTTGGTCCTTCAAATATATAGCAGGAGCGAAATAGTCGTTCCATATACCTGTAAACCAAAAAATTACTTGTGCGGCAATAGCCGTTTTGGTCATGGGTAACATAATTGTGGTAAATATCTTCATGTACCCTGCCCCATCTATTTTTGCCGCCTCTATAATTGCATTTGGAATGCCTTTCATATATTGAATGAAGAAAAACATCATCGATATATTTCCAAATAATCCCGGAAGAATAAGGGGAAGAAGTGTATCAGTCATTTTTAATTCATAAAATGCACGGTATTGCGGCATCATAAGAGCTGCATACGGCACCATCATACCACTCATCAAAAACAACAACCAAAAGTTTTTGGCAGGCAAATGGAGTTTTGAAAATGCAAATGCCGCAAGCGCTGATACAAATGTTCCTATTGCAATTACAGAAACCTCAACCTTAATGGTGTTCCATACACCACTAAGGAATGGAACAACGGACCAAATTTCCTCATAGTTTGAGAAGATCCATTCTTTTGGAAAAAGGGTCAGAGTGAGACTCATGGCCTCATAGTCATCTTTAAATGACGTCAAAAGCATCCAAACGTATGGAAAAATTAATATGAGCGCTATGCTTATCAAAAAAACATAGATTAATACTGTAGAGACTATACTCCAAGCCTTTCTTACAGGATTTTGATCGTTAGCATATTGTTTTTTCATACTCATCACTCCTCATAAACCCATTTATTTGATGCTTTGAACTGAACCATAGTTATTATCATGATTGCTATTGCAAGCAAAATAGATGCCGCAGATGCAAGTCCGTATCTACTCTGGTTAATTCCTCGTTGCCAAATAAAGTACACTATCGTTTGTGCTCCCTGCACTCCTGCACCGAACACCTGTGAATCAGCGTACGACTGAAATCCTCCAATAAGTCCGGTAATCAATTGATAAAATGTAATGGGTGTAATAAGCGGAAGTGTAATTTGGAAAAACTGTCGAGTCTTACTTGCACCATCGATCTCGGCTGCCTCATAATAATCTTTTGGAATATTTAGCATTGCAGCAAGATAAAGAATCATTGCAGTGCCTATACCGTTAAGGGAGTTCTTGGCAATTATTGCTACCTTAATTAATGTGTCGTCACTAAGCCACGGTATTTTTTCTCCAAGAAGAAGGTTAATTATACCAAACTCATTGTTGAATATATAACGCCACACAATATTCATTGCCACAGCACTTGATACTACGGGTATATAATAAAGAACTTGAAAGAATTTTCCACCCTTTACTTTACCCGATTTAACGAACGCTGCTGCAAGAAGTCCCAAAACGATACTCAACGGAATACTGATCAAAAGGATAACAGTATTTTTTATGCTATTTTTAAAGCTTGTGCTAAAAAGCACGTTTGTAAATAAGTCACTGTAGTTTTTCCAACCTACAAAGCTTGATTCACCTGTGAAAATATTGTAGTTCTCAAAACTATACTTAAAGGAAAAAATCATAGCTCCTATGGTAAATACACAGAAACCGATTATGGGCAGGAGAATAAACGCAAAGGCTACGCGTGCTTCTTTTTTTGCCACTTTGCTCATTCTCTTTTTCATTGGATATTATCCTCCTAAATTAGCTCTCATCTCATCAAGGAATGCTTGGAATGTACTTGCATAACTCTTACAAGCCTGTTCTGCAGTTACATTGCCGTCCCACATCTTTTGAGTTGAAAGCCATTCTGTGAAACTGTCAAACCAGTCTGAAGAATATGTGTAATAGCGAGATCTTACTCTACCGCCGATAACGTCTGTTTCACTTCTACCGTTGATAGTATCAACCCAAACAGAACGTGAAGGAGGATTCTTGCTTGCAAGAATCTCGTTTGTTTCACTGAGATACTCATTGTTTGCCATATCCATAATATTGGGAACCTGCTGACCAAGTTCATAGAACTTACGCTGTGCTCCTTCGTTATAGCAAAGGAATTTAGCAAGCTTAACAGCAGCTTCAGTCTTAGCTTTGCTTGCCTTAGCGCTTACGCAATATCCCATAGAGCCTACCCAAGCAGTGCTCTCCGCTTCGGGATTTTCACCGTTGTAAGGAACGGGAAGAATATCGTATTCAAAGTTTACTGTTTTCCAGAATTCAGCGCAGTCCCAAGGTCCCATAAAGCTGAATACGCAACCCTGTCCCTTGAAACGCTGATATCCGTTTGTAGAAATTTGGTCTGCAGCACTGGGCATTACATTATCAACCAAGTGAAGGTCTGCTATAAATTGAAGTGATTCATAGAATCTAGGGTCTGTAATTTGCTGTTGGCTTGCATCTTCATTAAAGAAGCTTGCATTATTAGAGAATACAGCTGCCTCGATTTCATAGTGAGAGATACCATAAATGTTATCGCTTGCACCATCGGGGTCAATCATTTTGAGAAGTGTGCGGAATTCCTGCCATGTCATGGGATCTGTAGGATTAAGCATAGCATAGACTTCTTCACTATTAAGTCCATATTTTGCTATTTGTTTATCAAGAAGTGTCTTATTGTAAACAAGTGTGAAAGGACCAAGGTCTTTGGGGAGACCGTAAAGACCGGCTGTTTCGGATTTTCCAAGCTTGTTAGTTGATGGGTCAAAGTAATACTCACCAATAGCCTGGGGCCAAAGTGTTGAAAGCTCTTCTGCGGTAAAATAGGAAGAAATATCCTTAATAGTACCGTTAGCTACCCACTCAAGGAAATCGTAGTCGGGCATGTAGAAAAGATCGGGGAGATTGTTTGCACGGTTTTTAAGCGTTGTCATATATGTAGCAGCGCTTTCACCCTTGTAAACAACTGTAATATCAGGGTTCTGCTCCATAAATAAGTTTACGAGCTCCTGATAATTGGCAAGTTCGGCTGCATCACCCCAACCTACGAACTCAATAGTTACTGAGCCGTCGGGATTGACGCCTTCATTATCGTCCGAACCATCATCGCAAGCAACAAAAGTTGATATTGTCAATGAAAATACAAGCAATAACAACAATAGTCTAAATTTTTTCATTTTAGATTCCTCCTAAAAATTTTAATGTGATTGGTGAAATTAACCATATTTTTCACCATATCTACATATATTTTATATGATTTATAGATTTTTGTCAACAACTTTATACAAAAAAAGTAAACTTTTCGTTTTTAGTAATATGAAAGTTGAACAAATATATCGGGCTTATAAAATACGTTTTGTGCACTTTATACACAATATATTAGGTTAATATGGATATTTAGCTGAATTCAATAGACACATTGCTAAAATCATAAAAACCTGAATTGTACATATAGAACAAAAAAGTGTTTTGTGTACCACCAAGGCACACAAAACACTTTTTCTATAATATTTTAAGATTTTTAATTATTTTTCCTATATTTTTAGCTGTAATCAGCCATATAAACGAATCCCTGAGAAAAATCCCCAAATTTATCTCCAAAGAGATTAATTCCTCCTTGATGACGGGCATTCTCTTTTATACCGATACGAAAAACAATATTATCACCTTTTTGTATTCCCAATGAATTAATATTGTGAGCGCTGACACGATTCTCATCAAGATATACACCTTTTTCGGCAATAGAAAGATTTTTTATTATTCCGTATTGAGTTGAAAAATCAGACCACCAATCAGGATTGAGTCTTCCTCGTCTATCACCAAAATCTCCCGGTGACACATATGTCGCCACTTCAACTCCGTTAATCCAAAACGTAATATCACTTTCCCAATCGTTTCGATAGTTGGGCGCCTCACTGCACAGTTCCATACTAAACGTTATGGAGTTGAGCTTTTTATCCTTAATCATATAATTTGGAATTTTGTATTCCAAATACCCCTTACTGAACCATATAATCTGCGCCTTGTAGCGTTCAGGACTGAAAAAGGCACCCGGAAGGTCGTCGGCAATTATGATAGAATCCTCGCTTGCCATACCACAGCTCGCCTCTACATGAGCATCGCTGAAACTACCCAAAGGAATCTCTTGTGCAAAATGTCCACTCTTTATATTTTGTTTATCTGAAATCAAATCAAGCAATATGTGATCGACCTTTCTAGATACTATTTTAGCATTTCCTCTGGTATTTTTCTTTACAACTACGGAAACTAATCCTGCTTTTCTCAATATATTCAAATGAAATGAAACGGTGGATATAGGAAGCTTTAATAGCTTAGAAAGCTCTACAACTGAATAGGAGGAGCTTTTTAGCAAGCTCATTATATTTCGGCGAGCTTGAGCATTCAAGGCGTAAATAACATTCGCCATTTTCTCTTCTTCGTCAATTTGCAATTTATAATCTCTTTCCAACATAAACGCCTCCGATTTAATATATCAAATTCGAACAAAAAAGCTGATTTCTACAATTATATTATAACTATTCCCTTTACAGTTGTCAAGAGTAATTTTTTGCGTAGTTTGTTGCTCAACAAGGATTTCAAATCGTTTTTTAGTCAGTCTGCATATAGGAGTTACTGTCGAAACAAATCCCCTGCAAGCTTTCAGCTTGCAGGGGATTATTTATTAATCTAAAGCATTAACTGCAATTCAATTATTCCTCGGATTTTGTATATGCAAATCCTTCAAGAGGAATACCTGCCGCCAATGTCTTATCGTAACCGATAGCATTGCCTGTGAATGTTGTTGAGCAAGAATCATAGATCACATAACCCGTTGTATCGGTTGTGCTGTTCAAGCCAATGTAAGCACCTGCAGATTTAGCAATTACATTACCATTGCTCTGACAGTTGATCAAAATTCCCTTTGCAACGTCTGTTCTACCAACGATACCACCTGCGCTACCTCTGTCAACACTTGTGTATGTTGCAGTAACAGTACCATTATTGATACAAGAATCATAAGTTGCCGTGCCTGCGTAAGGACGACCGTCGATACCACCAATATAACCAGCACCCTTAACAGCACCGTTGTTTACACAGTTCTTAAGTGTACGTGTAGTTCCATCTGAAGCACCTACAATACCGCCAACAAAGTCTGCAGTACCTGTAACGTCACCGTGGTTTACACAATTTGTGATATTTTTAGTTGAACGTCCTACGATACCGCCAACCCACTGACCAGCAGAAACATCTGCAAAGTTTTCACAATTGGAGATTGCGCCTGTAGCATAACCTGCAATACCGGCTACATAATTCTTTCCTTTAATAGTTCCATAGTTATTGCAGTTGCTAATAGCCACGCTTGTGTGACCTACAATACCACCGGCTCTTTCACTGGCTGTTTGTGTAACAGAACCATAGTTATCACAATTCGAAAGTGCTGCAGCGTTAAGACCTACAATACCTCCTGTGTACTGTGTACCTGTAACGTCACCATAGTTTACACAACCTGTAACGCTACCGCCCTTTGTCTCACCACAGATACCTGCCGCCTTGAATCCACCACCGGTAATTGTACCGTAGTTAATACAGTTTTCAATCTTACCTGTTGTATTTTGAAGTCCTGTTATACCACTTGCATACTGTTCGCCGTGAATATTACCATAGTTTACGCAAGAAATGATGCTACCGTTATTTACAGAAGCAATAGCACCTGTATATCTATGCAATTCGGCAGGAGTTGTACCTGCTGTAGGAGCAATAGAAACATAGTTTGTGCAGTTTTCAATAGTACCTACATTGATACCTGCAATAACACCGTTCATCTTAATAGACTGGCTGTATGAGCCATAGAAGGAAAGGTTGCAAACCTTACCGGTTGCTCCAAGAATCTTAAAGAAGCCAACGTACTGACCTGTTTGAGTTTCTTTTGTCTTAATATTCAAAAGAGCACAGTTGTTACCGTCCAAAATACCACAGAATGCTTCAGCGGGAGGATTTGCAGAGGAGCTTGCCGTTGTATCGCCGATCATCAAGCTGTAATTGTTAAGGTCGATGCTCTTTGTCATCTTGAAGTACTTGCCTGCGAGTGTATCGCCGCCGTTAACCTTTTCTCTGATGAGTGAAAGGTCTGCGCCGCTGCTGATGAGGTAGGGATTTTCCGCTGTACCTTCACCAACGAATTCAGCGCTTACGCTTGTTCCGTCCCAAACGTCAACTTCACTATAGTAGATAGTGATGAGAACCTTTTCGCCCTGATACAAGTAATTGAGGTACTTGTGAGAAGCAGTCTTGCCTTCAATCACGGGAGCTTCATATGTATAAAGCTTTTCTTCTGTCAATTCAGCTGTATAGTCTTCAGCTGCCTTTGTACCGTCAAGGTTCAAATGTTGAATGATAATGTCATAATCAGCCTCGATAGCCGTAAACGTTGCAGTATATGTTGTATCCTTTGTTGCTTCCACAATTTCAGGAGTCCAACCTGCAAACTGATATACGTATTGAGATGTGCTTGCCTTTGAAGGCTGTGTGCCGTTGTAAAGAGGTGTCTTGCCCCATTCAACTACTGTTTCGTAAAGGAGTGTACCGTCTTCATCAACGAATTTGATTGTATATTCTTCGTATGTTGCAGTGATTACGTATGTATATGTTGCATCGCCTGTTACAGCCTTGATTTCCTTATCCCACGCGCCACTGTATGTGCAGTAGTCTGTGTTTGAAGGAAGTGTGGGCAATGTGCCACTAAACGCGGGCATCTCACCGTAAGGCAACTGCTGTTCAAACAATACGTTGCCCTGCTCGTCAACGAATTTTATTGTATAACGTGTAACCTTCTGCTGTGCGAAGTAATCGCAGCCTGCCGCGATGGCGGGAACGATTTTTTCCTGATATGCCTTTGCTGTGATGTGCAAACCATCTGTGAACCAAGCAGCTGTGGGATTTGTGCCGTCATCACAGAATGCATATTCTGTATCCGCAAAGTAGATCCATGTATTCTTAGCGCAAAGTGCTTCCATCAAATCATTTGTTTCAGAAATCTGCGCTGCATAGGATGTCTTATTAGTTGTATGGTTAACTGCAAAGAGGATAACCTCAAGATCGGGATTAAGTCCCTTGAGATAGTTCAAAAGCTCTTCGATTTCAGCCACGATTGTAGCAGGAGCTCTGCTACCGCTGATATCGTTGATACCGATCATATAGATTATGCGATCAGCACCGTAAGCTGCAACGCTATCCTTAAGTGCCAACCAGTGATTAGCTCTTGAACCACCGTTACCGATGTTGAGCAATTCACCAAAGTTATAATCTTCAGCTACCTTAGAAAGGTCTGACTTATATCCACTCCAGAAATCCATATAAGAATGACCGATGATCAATGTATCGGCAGTTGTGTGCTTAACACCTTCAGTTACTTTGTAGCTTCTGAATTCAGAGCCCATATGCTCCGCATAGAAACCAACACCTGTTCCTGTAAGCTCCATATCAATAACTGCCCAGAGTCTTTCACCCCAGAAATAGCAATATGCCTTGCCATCTTCAATTACGATGTGGAATTCATATTCACCTGAAGTATTGGGAGATGCTACAAATTGACTTGAAATAGTAGTAGCTGTACCGTTAACTACTTTGTCAATGTAAATAAGACTCTTGCTATCAGAGAATGTAACTCTATAATAGCTTTCGCCTGCGTCAGTCTTGGAATAACCAAAGATAACACCCGCCTTTACTCCTGAAGAAAGAGTAACAAGCGCTGAAAATTCGCCATTTGCGAATGTCAAGTTTTTAATAATACCAACGTTGTTAGCCAAATATGATTTGATAGATCCATCAGCATCATAGAAACCGCCGGAAACTATATCAAGCTTATCTGTGTTTACGAAGTCAGTTGTCAAGCCGCCACCGGGGTAGCCTGTTACTTTATCATAACCGATATAGAACATATTTTCAAGAGTAGATGTACAAGAATCATCTATTGTGCATCCTGTTGTGTCACTTGCACTGTCAAGACCAACGAAAGCACCGGGATATCCAGCAGAAACTGCACCGTTACTCTTACAGTTGATCAACAATGCCTTAGCCACGTCTGTTCTACCAACGATACCGCCTGCATAGCTTGAGCTTGCAGTTACTGTGCCGTTGTTTACGCATCCGTCAAGTGTCAAGTTACCTGCATAGGGACGACCGTCGATACCGCCAATGTAGTTGGATCCCTTAATTGCACCGTTGTTTACGCATCCGGAAATAGTACGCTCAGCACCCTCAGATGCACCGACAATACCACCTACAAAGTCCACAGTAGCAGTAACGTTTGCATTATTGATACAGTTTGTAATGCTGCTTAAAGAACGACCTGCAATACCACCAAGCCACTGTCTACCGGTAACTGCACCGTTGTTTTCACAATTAGAAACTGTGGACTTAGTGTAACCTACAATACCGCCATAAGAATCATGTGATCCTGTAACTGTTCCATGATTTACACAATCAGATATTGCTGCTGAAGCATAACCTACTATACCACCGACGTTGTCATAGTTGCCTGTTGTAGCAACATTACCATAGTTCTTACATCCGGAAACTGTAGCTGAAGCTGAACCTACTATACCGCCAACTTGTTTATTTACACCGGTAACATTACCATAGTTAGTACAGTTGCTGATAGCACCTGTTGAGCCACCTGCGATACCACCTGCTGTTTCACTGCCTGTTTGTGTTACGTTACCATAGTTGATACAATTTGAAAGTGTTGCTGCATTTAAAGCTACAATGCCCGCAGCGTACTGTGAACCGCTAACATCACCGTAGTTTACACAACCTGTAACGGTACCACCCTTTGTTTCACCACAAATACCAGCAGGCTTGAATCCCTTACCGGTAATTTTACCATAGTTTATACAATCGACAATGTTACCTCTATCGGAACGTGCAACTATACCACTTGCATACTGTTCAGCTGTAATGTCTCCATAGTTTACACAAGAAATAATATCACCGTAGTTCACAGCTACGATAGAACCTGTATATCTGTGATTCTGACCGACTGTCGTGCCTTCGGCAGGAGCTATTGTAACGTAGTTTGTGCAGTTTTCAACAGTACCAAAGTTACGTCCTGCGATAACACCTGTACCTCTTAAATTCTGGCTTATCTGACCGTAAACGGACAAGTTAGCAACCTTACCACCTTCGAAAATGGTCTTGAACAAACCGTTCAACTCATCGGAGCTTGAAAGAGGAGCTTCCATTGTGCTAACGTTGAGAAGTGCACAGTTGTTACCGTCGAAGATACCTGCAAATCCCTTTGTGGGAAGAGCTGCCCAGCTTGAGCTACTAGGAACTTCTTTACCTATAATAATTAAGTTATTGTTGTTGAAATCGATGCTCTTTGTCATCTTAAAGTATTTGCCTGCGTATGTTTCGCCTGCATTTACGTTAGCTCTGAGAAGTGCAAGATCTGCACCGCTGCTGATGAGGTAAGGATCTGTTTCAGTACCTGTTCCCTCAAATTTTGTGCTAACGCTGATTCCATTCCAAACGTCAACTTCACTATAGTAAATTGTTATCAATACTACTTCGCCGTCGAAATGGTAATTAACGTATGCGTGAGAAGCTATCAAACCTTCAACCTTTGGAGCTTCATATGTATAAAGCTTCTTTTCTGTCAAAGCCTGTGTATAAGCTTCTTTTACTACGAAGCCGTCAAGTGTTACGTGGCTGATAACAACATCAAACGTATTGGGAGTTTCTGCATATTTGGTTGTATAAATCGTATCACCGCCAACTGCAGCAAATTCCTTATCCCAACCTGCAAATGAATATACGAACTGCTTTGTGGGTGCCTTGTGAGGAATACGTCCATTATATGAAGGAACTTCACCGTATACGTACTCTCCCGTTGCCAAAACAGTGTTGCCATCTTTAAAGGTTACTGTATAAGTTCTTGTTGATTTTGTAACGATGTATGTATATGTTGCATCACCTGTTACTGCTGCAAATTCCTTATCCCAGCTTCCTTTGTAGGAATACTGTGCATCATCCTCAGGAAGAGGCTCTTTACCTTCGAATACAGGAGTTGCTCCGTATTCAAGCTCTCCGCTTTGAAGCACATTTCCTGCTTCATCCTGGAATGTAATTGTATATTTGTTTACAATCTGATTAAATCTTGGACGATATGTTGCTTCTCCGTCAACGGGAGCAAGTTCTCTATCCCATCCTGCAAATTCGTAAGAATATTGTGCATCTCCTGCCAAAGTGGGAGTTTCACCTGCGTAAACAGGTACTTCACCGTATTCAAACATGCCTTCAAATATGATGTTGCCTTCCAAGTCGCGGAAGATAATTCTATATTTGTTCTTTTCTGCAGAATATGTTGCTGTGTAAGTAACATCTTCAGTTACTGCAACGATTTCCTTATCCCAACCTGCGAAGGAATAGGTGTTCTCTGCTGTAGTATCCTTTATTGGTGTTTCTCCTGAGTAGAAAGGAGTTTTGCCATATTCAAATTCTCTTTCTTCAAGCACATCACCGTTTTCATCAACGAAAGTAACAAGATACTTGTTTACTGTTTCGTTGTACATTGCTTTATAAGTAACATTCTCTGTTGCGGGCTCAATAACCTTATCCCAGCCAATAAATTCGTATGAATACTGAGCTGTAGCATCTCTCGTTGGATTTTCCAACGTATACTCGGGCATTGTGCCTTCATCGAGCGTCAATTCAAGCAATACGCTACCGTCATAGTCAACAAACGTAATGTTATATGTTTGAACTGTTTGAAAACATGCGCCAAGAATTATAACGCACATTAAAACCAAAGCAGTTAAAACCAAACTTTTTGTTTTCATTTTAGATATACTCCTTTTTCTTTATTCTCCAATAGTTGGATTTAATGGATCTGCAAATGAAATTTGATACTGTCCTTGTACATTAAACACCCTTTCGTGCATAGGTGAATAATAAACGAGATTCATTGTCTTGTTATCTTCATTAACGTGAACTAACAAGAGAACGTCAAGACATCCCTCTCCGTTATAAACAGAAACCTGAACGTCGCAAAGCAAAGAGGTAATCTTATTGCCATTCACGCCGTATTCAACTCTATGGAATGGCTCATCATTGTTTTCATGTCCACCAACTCCCAAGAAAATATTGGAGTGATTTACCATAAATTCGTTGAAGATAGTGATACCACCATTACCCTCGTTAGCAACGTTTGCTCCTCCCGAAAAGTCACCTGCACCTGTAAGATATGAGTGAGTATTCATAATAACACGGTGGTCGGGGTGTGCTTCTGCGATAACGTTTGCCCATCTCAATACGCTTAATCTAGGCTTATATTCCAAGTTGATAACCAAGTATTTAATACCGCCTTCAACTTCGAATGTATAGTAACTATTTGCCATGTTTCCTTCTTTATAAACACCGCCATATCCCGGAAGCTTGCTATGCTTGGAGTATGGGAAATGTCTTTCGAAGTATACTTGGTTTCTTGTGTTTGCATTGTCATCATAGTCGTGGTTACCTGGAGCAAAGCAATATGGAATTACGTTATCCAATTTACTCATTGCTGCTGCTGCAGTTTCATACAAATGCTCTCTCTGACCGTAGTCGGAAAGGTCACCAACGAACATTGCAAACTCAATATTCATTTCTTCCTTGTGATCAATTACCCATTGAATCTGATTATTCAATCTATCGGGATTGAAGTTTGTCATAATCTGAATATCGGGGAAAATTACGAACGTATAGTCATAATCTCCAAAGGAATAGTCCGCCTCAATGAACTTATCAAAGGAATGAATCTCTGCTGTAGGAGAGCCTTCAACTGTACTATCAACAAATCTTTCTGTCCAATAGTCGCCGAGATTCCAGTTAGCAAGAAGTCTAGCTTCTCCGCTATTTGAAGTAATCTGTGAATTGTTCATATCACTTAAAACCTGTTCGTGTGATATTGCTCCTTCATAGATTGTAACTTGTCTTATATAGCCCTCAAACGGCTTTGAGTCGTTGTAAAGGTTTGTGCTTCCTATATTATAGGTTATATCTTTTGTGTTTGGCGCGCTTTCCGTTTCATAAACACCTGCAACGTTACCGTCAAGATAATATGTAAATTCGGTGTTTGTTCTAACCAAAGCAATGTGGTGCCACTCGCCATCGGCAACGTTAGGAGTATCACTGAATGTGTGAACCACCTCACTACCCCAAACAAAATTAAATTTGCCGTAGATATCAACTCCCCAACTGTATCTCTTTGAATAGTCAGTAAAAATGGGACCACCAAATGAAGCTACCGGCAATCTAACCCAAGCCTCAAAGCTATCTACAGAATCGGACATTTTTTGATCAAGCTGATAAAAATAACCGTTTATAGGAGTATAAAATTCGTTAGGTCTTTCGCTTTGTGTTGCAGCTCCTTGACCTGAAGCCATAATGGGCAAAGCAAGAACAACTAAAGAACACACAAGCAAAATAATTGATAATATTCTTTTCTTCATTATTTTATACCTCCTTTAATTAATAATTTACCACTTTTGCAGTGATATTTTTAAATACAACCGCAGAACCGGCTGAGCATCTCACACCGTAACCGTTACCGGTGTACTGTGTCAAATCCAATGTTTCACCGTTTTGACCGTAAGTATAAGCCAATTCACCATCGATGTACGCTTCAAAATAAGAGCCGTAGTCTCTAATTGTCAACGTTACGGTGATCTGATCGCCATCGGCTGTATTGTTATACTTATCCTTCCATACCTGAGGCATCTTATCATAAGAATAGTCCTTATTGTTGGGAAGCAAACGCGCCCAAGCACCATTCTTAACATAGGAAATTCTAAACGTACTTCCTGCAAACTGAACTGAAATATAATCAGTTCCTGTGGTTTCGTAGGTGTAATCGAGATTCATATTCATTCTGAACGCAATGCCTACAGAAGCCGCACCCTTAGTCATAGTAATAGTTTGTGAGAATTCATAGTAGGTTCCATTTTGAGGAATACCTGAATCCATTGTACCGAGAACGGCTTCAGTTTTTTTGCTGTAATTGTATGAACCGTCACCATTTGATGTCAAATGGCTATATGGCAATCTCCAACCGGCATACAAGGTTGTATTGCCCGTTGTTGCAAATTCATAAGGATCAACCTCTTGTGTCAATGCGGCATCATAATACCAACCTGTAAAGATATAATTCATCTTTGTTGTGGTTGGCAAGGACAATTTACCACCCGCGTAGTTCAAATCTGCACAAGCAGAACCGCCGTTGGTGTTAAATGTTACTACGTCATAATCCGTTGACCACTTCGCATACAAAGTAACGCTGCTTGAAATATCAAACTTAACGTCATCAACAGGCTTTGTGAAGTCTGCATCATAATACCAACCTTCAAGAGAATATCCATCTCTTCTCCAATCGGGCAATTCAACTCGTCCACACATCCATGTTGTAGAAGGAGCTGTCAATCCACTTACACCCGAGGAGTAAGATACGTTATATCCATAAGAAACCCTTGGATTAGATATCTTTGCAGGAATTGAAGAACTTCTCACACCAAGACCTGTGTAAGGATAGTTTGCCAATTTACTTGAGTTTGTATATGTATATGCAAGCTCGTTGTCAATATAAACCTCAAACCAGGTTCCATAGTCAACAATTGACATTGACATTTCAATCAAGCCTTTATTTTCGGTATTGATGAATTTGTCCTGCCAATTCTGTGGCAACGAGGTGATATCAATGCTTGTCACAAAGTTACTCCACTTGCCACCAAGAACAGAGGCGATATACAAGGATCCGTTATCGGGACTGATAACAGGGCTAAGATAATCACATCCACCTTCATAGTGATAGTCCGCATCAGAAACTCTCATTCTGAATGCAGGCCCAACGCCACCGCCAATGCCCTTTCTGAAGGACATATCGATGGTATAAGCATAAGGCATCTGCGCAGGCTCGTTATAGAAGAGGTGTGCGATCTTGCCTGTTACTGTATAAACATCCTTTTCTTTATCGTATTCCAAATATTCTCTAGGAGGTACCTCGCTATCGTCGTACTGTGCCACGAGAATAAGGAATTCATCGTCAATAGTTACGTCAGAAGTTACTTTTATATGGGATTTTTCATCAACGCCCTGATATGCCCAATACATGAATGGCAAAACGTGTCTGTCGCCCAAAAAGTCAGTAACTACGATGTCACTGGGTGACATCAAGCTATAAAGCTCATCAAATGAAATTGTTGCACCAACGGGATATTCAAATCTCACCCAATCCATCTTTGTTTCACCGTAGAAAAGGTAGAGATAGCTACATTTTTCCCATTTTGCATAAAGTGTTACATCACTTGAAGGATAATAGAAATATCCGTCAAGAGGCTCGCCTGACAATTCAGCATTATCATACCAACCCTTAAATATATATCCCCATCTTGATGCCTCAGGAAGAGACAAAGTGTCCTCTTCGAACAATTTAATATCCTCTAACTCAAGACCACCGTTTTCTTCAAGAGAAATCAACTTATACGCAGTTGCCCAACGAGCATATAACGTAATTGTTTTATCGGGAACTATTTCCCCTTTATAAACCTTACCACTAAATTCTGCGTTGTCATACCATCCCGCAAAATAATAACCGTCCCTTTGCGGTGTTGGGAGCTGTACCTTTTGACCGGCTGTATCAACCTTATTGTAGTTTGTACCACCGTTAGATTCAAAAATAACCGTTCCCGTTATAATATCCCATTTAGCATAAAGAGTCATATCATCCACGGGTAAAATAGAACCGCTCAAGGATTTTCCGCTAAAGTCAGCATTTTCATACCAACCTCCAAAAATATAACCTTCTTTTTTGGGAATTGGAAGTTCAATTTTCTGTGCGCTAAACACTAAATCACTATATCTTGTACCACCGTTTGACTCAAATTTGATAATACCCTCAAAAGCTCTCCATTTAGCGTACAAGGTTGCATTTGCTTTAACAACGTAAGCATCGCTCAACGCTTCACCACTAAAGCTATCGCTTTCATACCAACCAAGGAACTCATATCCTTCCTTTTCGGGTGTGGGTAAAACAATAGTGTCATCTGTCAATGCTCTGATGTTATAATACATCGTTCCACCATTGGATTCAAATGCTATTTCATACTTAGTTTCATTCGGCTTCACGCAGGAAGTAAATGCAGTCATCACAAGAATCAATGACAATGCAAACGCAAGAACTAAAAGAGCTCTAAAAACATTTTTACTCATCGCAAGCCTCCTATTCTACAGTAACCTTATTGGAAACAACAACGTTGCTAATTTGTGCTCCGACAGCGCCCGCTCTGATACCCCAACCTGTACCTATTAAAGGCTTTTCAGTTCTGAAATATACCATTGGAACGTCATCCAAGAACAAAATAATTTTATCAACTCTATACAAAACCTTCAAATTGTATGTTTTTGACTGATCAAAACCAACAATATCGGTATAAGCCAGTGATGACCAAGTACCGTTGTCAGTTCTACCCAAGAACAAAATACCCTCATAGCTGATAAAAGCGAAGTAATAGCTAACTCCACTGCCCTCCCAATAAGTGCTCTTATTGGATGAAAGTCCAAAGACGATACCGGAGTCACTACCGTTATTCATAATGTCTGCACTAATTGTTCCGTATGGAAACGGTGCAGCAGCACTTGTGTGTGCATAGAGAGTTGATGCCTTTGTAGCGGTATAAACGCCGTTAGAAACATCAAATTTACCGTATTTCAAAGTTAAATCGGCATATTGATAATCATACTGTTTTGAAAAATCACGTGATTCTTCCATATCCACAAACGGCTCATCGTCTTCAATTGATGGAATAAATGGATCTCGTGGCTTTTCCTCCTCCGGTTTTTCATCAACGACCTCAGGAATTAAAACCTCTGCACTATCACCCACCATACTTACCTTTGGAGTGATAGATTCTGCTTCTTTTCCGTCCCCTCTTTTTTCCGGTGAAATACTGAGCGCAGCAACAACGACAACGCTGATTGCAAGTATGCTCAGAATCAACGAAAATAAAACGAGACGCTTTGTGGACAAAATTACATTTTCTTTTTTCATTTTGCTCCTCCTATATTTTTTTACTGGCAATAACTCTCCAAAATAAAGTCTTCCTTTTTCGCATTTTTTAAAAAATTGTGCAAAGCAAATAGAAAAAATGTCATTCGCTGAATTTTGCACATATCTTCCGTCGCAAAATGTGGATTTTGCACAATTTTTAGCTTTGTATTTTTGCCTTTTTGGACGTTTTGCTGTTGTCCATATTATACCATATAATCTTTCTTATTGTCAATAGTTATTTATGCTTAAATCAATATTATTTACAAAAATAATTCTCTATATTGAAATTATTTTCACACTTGTTATATCCACCCAGGCATGACGAGGTCGTCGCAGATGCCGTGAGGCATTTTTTGTTCATCGAGAATGATTGCGGGTACGAGAGAATCCTTGCCGAAAATAGTGTGGATTTCGTCAATTGTGCGCGTCAAAAGTTCCCTTTTCTCATTAGTCGGGCTATCAAGCAACGAAAGTTGCATAGGTGCTTCGTCACTCTCCAAATTGATTGCCGTAATCGTCAGCGATCGCAGTGGCTTTTGCCACGAATAGTTGCGCTGAAGTATCTTAAATGCCTCGTTGGCGATAGTTGATTCATCTTGAGTCGATGCACTACTCAACAAGGTTTGCCAACCGACCACGTTCAAAGTATTATCCTTCGTTGATAGATGAACACCTCTCGCCCTCAAATTCATCGCCCGAAGTTTTGACCCAATGTCCTGCGAGAGCGCATAGATAACCTTTTGGGCTTCTTCAAGCGTGTTCAAATCCTCGGTACACGTTATGCCATGCCCTATCGACTTCGCGGGCGAAGAATAATCCTGGTGAGCCACGCGCGATGCGTCAAGTCCGTTAGCGTAATTCCAAAGCATTAACCCGTTTTTACCGAGCTTATGCTTGATGACATCCGTACTGAGGCTGGCGAGTTGACCTATTGTCTGCACACCGAAGGACTCAAGCTTTTTGCTAGTCGCACGACCACAATAAAGCAACTCCGAGCAAGGCAATGGCCACACCTTTTCTTTAAAATTTTCCCTTGTGATTTCAGTTATCGCGTCGGGCTTTTTCATATCCGATCCGAGCTTGGCAAAGACTTTGTTGAAAGAAACACCAATAGATACAGTCAACGCGAGTTCTTCCTTTACCTCACGTCTTATGCACTCGGCAATCTCGATAGGTTTCATTGGAGAATGTGTCACATCAAGCCAACATTCGTCCATTCCAAATGGCTCGATCTCGTCGGTATAGCGAGCATAAATCTTCTGTATCATCTTTGAAAACTTCACGTAGTAATCGTAATGCGGTGGCACGACAATCAAATCGGGGCACTTCTGCTTTGCCTCCCACGTCACCATTCCTGTCTTAACGCCCGCCTTTTTAGCAAGTTCACTTTTGGCAAGAACGATCCCGTGCCTATCTTCAGTTAAGCCACAAACTGCAACCGCTTTGCCTCGCAAGTCGGGATTGAGAACCATCTCAACCGAGGCATAAAATCCGTTCGCGTCGCTATGCAAGATTGCTCTATCACTCATGCGCGTACCTCCTTGATTGAGAACCATTGGTTCGACTCCGGCTCATGGTAAATTTGCCTCTTGGCGTCATCTATCAAAACGGTATATTCGGTTGTTCCCACCGCGCGCACCTGCCACGGTGAATACTTTCGCACTCGATCAACCCGAATTATCTCAAAACTCTTGCCCGCATACCACAACTTTTTCGGCACGAAGCTCCCGTCGGGCATAAATATCGCCTCAACTCCAATCGGCGTCCGCACAAATTTCCCTGCCATCATCTCACCCCTTCTCCCCTCAATGCTCATTTCATATACCAAGAACGTTTGTTCTTTTATATCATATCACAAGAACATTTGTTTGTCAAGAGGTAAATTATAGAAAAAGAGAGCCTCTATAATTTGAGACTCCCCTCTGCTTTCATTTTTGCAAAATCCTATGTATCCCCCTCCCCATCAAGTCCAATTCGTTTGGAAATAGAGAGCATTGCATTGGTGAATCGGACTGACGGTGTCAATGTTGTTTGCGACGGGTCGCCCACGCGGATGCGCATTGTTCTTCTTATCTCTTTTGGAATAACAACCCTCCCGAGATCGTCAATTCTTCTCACAATTCCTATTGCTTTCATAATATATAAAATCTCCTTTTATTAATCACCATTTTGCAAATTTTGTTGCTATTTTAGTTTTTGTCTTATTTTGAGATTTATTCATATTTTTTCGTAAAAAAAGAGGCGCAGTGATAATCACTGCGCCATAATTGTTAACAATTTATTATTTTGCGTAACCGTTACATTCTATTTCTTCGAACGTTGTACCAGAAGCACTTGCGGAAGCTGAAATGTATAATCTTACCTTTTCTGCTGCGATACCACCAAGATCAAATTCAAGGTAGTCGTTATATGTTCCGTCACTCACCACAAGATGGCTCATTATACTTGCGTTGTCTACACATGTAACCACATCGATCCATTCGCCATTCGAATATACCTGAATCAATAAGTTTGCACCAACACTACCTGCACCTGTGCCAGCAGCTGGATCGTAAGTATAGAACTTCAAAGAGTGAAGCTCATATGTTCCACCAAGATCGATGGTTGCATCCATCATACCTGTTGCTTTCATCACTGTGGAGAATCTACCGGGAGCATTATCTGCGTTCTTAATTCCGTCTGTAAGGGTTTCATATCCGCCACCCTTCCACCAAGATGCTGCCAATACATTAGCAAGAGCATCAGCGGTAGGTGTAAACTGCTTACCTGCGAAGATGTTTTCAACTAAAACGGGTTCTTCGGGCTCGGGCTCAACCTGAGTAGAAACCTTTGCACTACATTCAATTTCATAAAGAGTTGTCCAAGCAGCACTTGTCTGACCCGGAATTGTAAATTTAACCTGTCTTGCAGCAACACCGCCAAGGTCAAACACAAGCCAATCCTTGTCAACGCTATCGGGATTATCAACCCAATATGCCTGCATTTCTTCAACAGTCTTACAAGCAATTACTGTTGTCCATTCACCGCCAAAGCAAACCTGAATTTCAAATCCTGTTCCAAGCTTTTCCAAGCCGCCCCAATAGAGATAAACCTTAAATTCGTTAAGATCGTAAACTGCGCCCAAGTCAATAATACCTTCAACTTTACCGCCATTTTGCTTACTTGAGAATCTTCCTTTAGCTTCTTCATATATTACACCGTCAGTAAGTGTCGGGTAACCGAATGCACTGCTATATACATTAGCTGCAGCATCAGAAGAAGGAACGAACGCCTTACCTGCAAATACATTTGGAACTAATCCACAAACTGTGCAAATGCCATCAACGAGTGTATGTCCTGCAGGAATTGATTCTTGTCCTACTATAGAGCCACATACTGTACACTGTGCAAGTCTTTGTCCTTCACTATCGCATGACGGATAGGTAGTTACAATCCATTCTCCCTGAATGTGATTGAGATAATTAATAACTTGTTGTTCTTCAAGTATTACACCACAAACCGAGCACTTCTTACCTTCTGTAAGGCCCAATTCAGTACAAGTTGCTTCCTTGCCGGCAACTATTTCTTCTGTATGTCCTGATTCAGCAATTTCTTTCTGCGCTACAAGAATTTCGCCACAAACTGAGCACTTCTTACCTTCTGTAAGACCTGTTTCTGTACAAGTTGCTTCCTTGCCAGAAACTGTTTCTTCTGTATGAGGAAGCTTTTCTATTATTTTAGCTTCTCTGCTGATTTCTTCGCCACACTGAGAGCACTTAATAACACTGTCGTAAGAACCTTCTTTTGAACATGTAGCGGCAACTTCATTTTCTCTAACTGCAGCTGCAGGAACGTGATTTGTACAAAGGTCGATGTGGCAAACGTCACATTCAAAGTCATTATTTTCGTCTTTATGGCCAAGTGCAGTAATTATTTCCTGTGCAAGTGTTTCTTCGCCACAAACTGAACATTTCTTACCGTCTGTAAGACCTGTTTCTGTACAAGTGGGAGCTTTACCCTCTACAACCTCCTCGGTGTGATCAGCCAAGCCGATCTCTTCCTGTGCAAGTGTTGTCTGACCACATACTGTACACTTCTTACCATCTGTAAGGCCCTTTTCTGTACACGTTGCAGCCTTACCCTCTACAACCTCCTCGGTGTGATCAGCCAAGTCGATCTCTTCCTGTGCCACGAGAATCTCATAGCAAACAGAGCACTTCTTACCTTCTGTAAGACCTGTTTCTGTACAAGTGGGAGCTAATCCCGCAAGAATTTCTTCGGTATGTCCCTTTGCGGGAATAACCTCTTGAGCCACAAGAATTTCTTCACAAACGCAGCATTTCTTGCCTTCGCTCATACCATCTTCGGTACATGTAGCATCCTTGCCCGAAATTGCCACCTCGGTATGACCCAAGGCTTCTCCTTCTGTTTTTCCGCATAAATCACAAACCTTTGCGGATGTACAAGTAGCTTCTGTCCACTTGTGTTCACATTCAAGCGATGGAAATTCACAGCTTGCAAATGCAAGTACAACAAGTGAAAGTGTCATCATAACGATTAACGCTTTGATAATGTTTTTCATAATTTTTCTCCTTTTTAAATTATTTAAAATGATCAAGAAAGGATATTAAGAAAATACCCTTTCTTGTATTTTCATTAATTATTTCGCAGGTTTGCCAATACATTCGAATTCCTGATAGGTTGTGCCATTTTTATTGGCAGAGCCGGAGATATAAATTCTTACCTTTTCACCAACAATTTCGCCAAGATTGAATTCGAGATAGTCATTGTTAACACCCTCGTTTATTACAAGGTACTCACAAAGACTTGCATTATCTGCGCAGGATACTACGTCGATCCATTTTCCGTTGGAATATACCTGAATAAGAATATCCTTACCGATGCTTCCCTTTTTATCTGCCTCGGAGATAGAGCTCTTGGTATCGTAAAGATAGAATCTTAAGGTATTAAGCTCATAAATTCCACCAAGGTCAAGTGTAGCATCCATAAATCCTTCAAGACTCATTGTGGTAGAAAATCTTCCTTCCATCTCATCGGTCTTACGTCCATCGGTGAGGGTTTCGTATCCTCCACCCTTCCACCAGCTTGCAACAAGCACACTTGATTGTGCGCTGTCAGTTGGAATGAAGCTCTTACCCTCAAAAATATTCTTCGGTGTCTCGGGTTCTTCGCCTGCAGAGGTATCGATTGCAGTTGAAGATGTTCCCATACATTCGATCTCATAGAATGTAGTCCAACCGGTTTCGGTCTGTGAGGGGATCGTAAACTTAACCTTACTTGCATAAACATCGTCAAGTCCGAACACCAGCCAATCCGCTATTCCGTCATTGTTTTTAACTAAATACTTTTCAAGATCTCCAATACTAGCGCAGTCAACCACCGTTGTCCATTCGCCTGAGAAAAGCACTTGTATCTTAAGTCCCGTACCGAATTTGCTCAAGCCCTCTTTATAGAGGTAAATCTTCAATTCCGAAAGATTATATACACCGCCAAGGTTAACGGTAGCCTCAACTAAACCACCCTTTAATGCGCTTGAATATCTTCCTCTTGCTTCTTCGTAAATGATACCGTCGGTAAGAGTCTGATATCCGTATGCTGAATTGTAGATATTACCCGATGCATTTGCAGTGGGAGTTACGTTCTTGCCTGCAAATACATTATTATAATCTGCACTTTCACCAGCAAAAAGCTCTCCTGTAATCGTTACTTCCTTAAAGGATATGCTATTTTCAACTGTAATTCTTACCTTATTCGCTTTTGCTCCTCCAAAATTAAGCTTGATAAAGTCATCATCCACTTCTTCGGCGGATACGGAAGCTGCAATGAACCATTCGCCACGATAAAGTCTTTCAACAGTAATTCTGCCTGCAAGCGAAGCTCCATCAATATAGAGTCTCATCTCATTCAAAGAATATACTCCGCCAAGGTCAACTGTTCCTCTACCGTTGACAAAATTAAATGATTTTCCGTTTATAATATTGCTTGCATTGTTACCGAGCGTAAGCTCAATAAGCTCACTTTCCTCTCCAGTAAACTTAGAGGTTACCGACAATGCGTATACTTTCGCATCATCATAATCCGCTTCAACCGTATATCCTACGGTCTCTTTAATAAGGGCATACTTATTGCCACTTGCGGATTTAGAATACAAACGAGTTGTCTTTACTGCATCATTGCCATTTGCAGTTGCAATTATTTTGCCGTTTTCAATCTTCCAAGAAACAGAGTTAAGTTCAAGCTCCAATGCTACGGGATTTGAATAGCAAATAGCGCGCTTGCTTTCAACATCTCTCTTAACTGCCGTAACTACGAACGTCTTTCTGACATTTTCTTTTCCCTCGGGAGCTTCAAACGCAAAGTAATTATTAGAAGTACTTCCAACAAACGTATAAGCGGGATCACTTTCATACGCAACGTAAACGTTATATTTATCTGCGCCCGCTACCGCATTCCAATTAAGCTTAAATTCAGAATAAGATACTCTTTCAAATCCGAATTCCGTGGGCTTATCAAGTCTTTCGGTCTTATTGAAGCCTACTATATAATAAGTTTCGCCCTTTTGAGTGTTAAATGTAAGAATGCCGTCATTAAGTGTATAGGATATTTCATTTCTATTTGAGTCGTAAACCTTAACGTCAGAAAAATAAGGATATTTAATATCAACTTCTCCGCCAAGCTTTGAGAGAATGTTTATCTTTGTTGCAACGCTGTTTTCCCAGGCAACACTCACCTCGTAATTTCCTCTTGCAACAAGTCCTGTGTAAGATCCCTTGTCCCAATTTGTAGGAATTGCGGGAAGAATTTCAATGAATTCCTCATCACTTTGAAGGAGCATTTCTGCAATTGCAGCAGTCGTGCCGCTACTTGCTTCGATCTGGAATATCTTTCCACAAACCATCAAAAGATTTTCAAGTGTAGAATTACGAAGGTTTCCTGCAAGCATCTGCTGTGCCAAATCACCCTCGCCCGCTCTTGCGTACAATGCCTGCTTATGTGCCCAAGCCCAAGCCACTATACTTGCCTCATTTGACTCTGTAGATCCGATGGGCCAATCGTTAAGACCATCATTTCTGCCCGCAAGGCTTACAAGCGCTGCGTCTAACCACGCATCCGTTGAGGAATTGATAATATTTCCAGGGAAAAGTCCCACAAGCTGTGAAATGTGTCTGTGATTGGGATTACCGAGAGAACCATAATAGTCTTCCTCACGGAATTCCTTGATCTGTCCAGACAAGCCTACGATAATGGGATCGTACTTATCAAGCTGCTCCATAATCGTTTTGAGAATGGAGTACTCATTGTCAGAAAGCAAGTTGCTGTCCTCAAGATCTATACCGAGTGCCTTTGCACACTGAAGAGCGCCGTAGTTATTTATATATGCCAAGGTCTGCGCATAGGTTGTTCCCGTTGTATAATACCACGAACCGTCAACGTACATTTCTGGTGAATCGCAGTGTTCTACAAGATATTTACCGTCATATTCCTTAACACATTTTGTAACGAATCGAGCAGCATTTGTCAAAACGTCATATACAATCTTGAGCACCTGCTCGTCCTTTGTAAATTCATAATATTCATAGAAAAGCTGTGTTAAAAGTCCAAGGTTGCCACAGGAGCGGTCGCCGTTAAAGAAGAATGGATTTCCTGAAACGCCCATTGTCCAACCGTTTCCGCCGTCCTTATTGTAAACACTAGGATTATGCTTACCGATAAGATCGGAAGCATAATTTTCAGCGACCTTCATATATGCCGCGTTATAATCAACGTAAGGAATGAACGTCTCTGCAAGATTGGTACTGAAAACGTGCCAATAATTCATCTGAATATTGATATTGCTCCAATATCCGCTCGACCAAGCAGGAACATTATAGCAGTTCCACGTTCCCTGAAGATTTGCTGGAAGTGAGCCCTCTCTTGAAGAAGCAATTATAAGATATCTTCCGTATTGGAACAGCAACGCTTCAAGGTAGGAGCTATGCTCTCCCGAATTATACTTTTCCAAAAGCTTATCCGTTGTGAGTTCCAAATCCTCTGAATTGAAGTCAAGATCAAGATCGACTCTGCCGAAAAGCTTCTGATAGTCATCAAGATGTCGTGATTTAAGATAGTTATAAGCCTCATTAATGCTCATATCCGCGATCTCATCTGTAACACTGTAAAGCTGATCTTCAACCTTTTCGCGAGCATCGTCAAGATTAGTTTTGGAAGTCTGCTTATTGTGACTGTACTGTCCGTTTTCAAAGTTCTCTGTGCAAAGCTCATAATCCGTGCCAAATGTGGCAACGATGATTGCTTTTGAAGCACCCTCTACCTTGATAACGCCGTCCTTATCGGTCTTAAGAGTTCCGTCGCTATCCCTGTACTGATGGTCAACGGTATCAGCCGAAACCTCTCCACCTTCAGTATAAACACGGTAAAATCCGATATAATCAACATCATAATAGTTAAGCTTTCCGCTGATTTCAATACATCCTACACCATATTCAACCTTTGAAGTTACCTTGCCCGTCTTGCCAAGTCCGTCGCTTGGATCATTCATATAACTCTGCTCAAAGGGCACTGTGGGACGTAGCGTGAAGTTGAGCGGACCGTTTTCCGCATCAAGATAGATAACGAGTACCTTGTCGGGATATGAAACAAAGTATTCTCTTGAATATCTTGCGCCGTCATAATCGTATGCGGTGGTTGCGATAGAAGTTCTGAGATCAAGTGAACGGCTATAGTTCTCAACACCGTCCGAATAATGATCAAAGTCAATATAGGTTTCAGAGAAATTGTTCAAGCCCGCCACCTGAGGCCAAGAGGTCGTACCGTTTACGTTCTTAACTATCTGCCAAGGATTGGAAAGCGTTTTCTCTGTTATCTGAACTCTTTCGGATTCCACTCTTCCAAAAACGTTAGCGCCGAAAAAACCGTTGCCGAGCGGCATTGACCAGTTCTGCCAACCAATATCCTGACCAGCCATCATAGATGCCTCGGGCGAGCACTCGTTGATGAACGGAGCTTGCTCGTCATACCACAGTTTCAGTGGTACAGAATTTGCTTTTACTGTTAAATCATTCATATTGGGTCCTCCTTGTTCAACGGGTCCTGACGGTTTACACGCAACCGCAGGTAATAGCATCATTACGCACAATGCCAACAACAGAAACTGCTTTGTTTTTTTCATTACAATTTCTCCTTTCCGAATTTGCTTTGTAAAATGCAAAAATATATTATAAAAATATATATTTATACTTGATTATAGCACTTTTTTGTGTTAAAATAAAAGTATAAAATACATTTTTACTTGTATAATTGTCCAAATTTTGTGCTCTTTCACAACATTACACAAATTTATATTTAAACATTTGTGCATTTTGTATATGCATTTTGAGCATAAATCTTATAGAAAGGTAAAGCTATGGAATATCAAAATATCCCCCGTCACAATCACTATTACTACACGCACGAGGATTTCTTTGTCAGCTCCTATGATCTTGTGCACGCCTTTTTAATGGAGGACTACGATATAGGTCTTCACGAGCAGGAATTTTATGAAATAAACATTGTCACAGGCGGTAGCGGATTGCATTATATCAACAATCACACCGTTGAAGCAAGCGTGGGAGATGTTTTTATTATTCCACCCAAGGTACCTCACGGTTATATTGGGGGAGCGGATTTCGACGTTTTTCACATCATTTTAAGTGACAGATTTATGAATAAATATATTGCGGATCTGCAAAAGCTACCTTCCTTTTACGTACTTTTCGGTGCAGAACCACTTATGCGAGGCAGGACCAAAGCCCCTCTTCACTTAAGGCTTACTTCCGAAATATTCCGCTCCACCTCAAATATTCTTTGGGAGATTTCCTGCTACAAAAACTATCATGATACTGTGGAATCCCTGATAAGAAGCAACTTTGCCCTTATCACGATAGGTCTTTTGTGCAATGACTACACTAAAAGCAATGCTTCAAGCGATTCCGATTATTTTAAGGACAGAGCCATAATGGAATCAATATCATATATACACGAGCATTATTATGACAAAATAAGCGTGAATGATCTTTCACGTATCGCTAGAATGTCTCGTTCCTCATATATGAATAAATTCAAGAAGATTTGCAAAATATCCCCATCTGCTTACATAACCAAAATTCGTGTTGAAGCCGCCTCCGCAATGCTTACAAGCACAAATCTGTCTATCACCGATATAGCAATCAGAACAGGATTTTACGATAGCTCCCATTTCACAAGAACATTTGAGGGCTTTTACTCCATTTCTCCCACCGAATATAGAAATAAAAATTTAATCTCTCAATAAAAAACACGCCATCTTTCGATGGCGTTTTTTTAAGAGATAGGCAGATTTGACAGCCTATTTATTAATATTCATGTCCTACGAGGTAGCCTGCGTAGTTGCTTGCGGAACCTGTATCGGCTGTTGCTTCTTTTCCACCGCCCATTACCGTTCCGAAGTTTGCGCATCCTGTGAGTGTTGCGGATGCATACTTTTCACCCACGATTCCGCCAACGTTAAGAGAGATAGCGGTTACAGCACCGTGATTTTCACAATTTATGTACTTAACGTTTGTCCAAGAGCCACCAACGATTCCGCCAACAAGCTCTTTTCCTGTGATAGTACCGTAGTTCTTACAGTTAGTGATCGTTACGTTGGTAGTCGCAATATATCCGATAATACCACCAGCCTGATTGTTACCTGCAGTAATATCAACGTAAGACGTAATGTTCTCTATTTTTGCGCTCGCCATAGCCATACTTGCAAGGGAGCCTACACGTCCTTTTTCAATAGTGATTGATCCGCGGAGTGTGAGATCGTGCACATGACCACCCACTGCGCTGAAAAGACCTTTAGCCCAAGAATCACCCGTATAATTGCCTACAAAGGTAATAGTTTTGCCGTTACCGTCGAAATTAGCATTGAAGCTATTAGCCTCTGCTACCCAACCGCCGTCCGCAGATGCGCAGATGGGCTGCCAATTTTCCGCACTGAGATCTATATCGGCAGTAAGCTTGAAGTACATATTGGAATTTCCAAAGCTCTGACCCTTTGTGAAGTTAGAGAGAGCCCACATATCCTCTGCATCGTTTATAAGATAGGGATTCTCTTTTGTACCCTCACCCTCAAAAAGATTTTCAATAGTCTTAGGAGGATACTTAGAAGTTGTTATTTCGAAGGGATTTGCAATAGCATTTTCGTAGCTTTCCTTGCAAACCTTGATCATTTCTTCGGTCATAGGATAGTTAAATCCACTATCAGTGGGCTTCCAAGTAACCTTGCTCATATCTCTGCCTGTAAGAACGCCCACAAGTCCCATAGCCGCAATATAACGTCCTGCATCGTATGTGAGGTGGTTATGCACGTCACGGCTGAAGGTATCACCGATAAATGACGTTCTTGCATTCTGAATTGCAGTTCCGTTGGGAATTAACGCAAAGAAATCCTTAGGCAAAACCTGAGTTTCAAGGCAGGACATAATTGCGTTAAACATTGTCATCTGATCGTTATTATACGTTGCGAAAGCAGAGCTTGTGCTATTCTGCTGATATGCCCAAGTCTGATGCCATACAAGCTTTACATTGGGATTCGCGTTCGGGTTGTTCTCAACGTCGGTAGCAACGTCAAGCACGTAATTCATAAGATTCTGCAAGCAGGAATAAGATGCGGCTCCACCACTGTTGCCACTGTTCTGCTGAAGAGTTATAAAGTCCCAATCCGCATATTTAATAGCCTGCTCCATCGTCCAGTTTTGGTAGGAGCTTCCGTCAAACCAACCTTCTTTTTCCAATCCAAAGCGATATGCGGGCGCATTTGACTGAGCGTTGCTCCAATGAGTTGCAAGTGAGCAACCGCCGATATAAATATCCGCTATGAGAATATTTTGAACAGGAATTCCCGCGCTCTTTGCAATTTCATAAGCATAGTTGATAGTATCATCCGCAAAGGAGTTACCTATCATAAGAACCTTAAGTTGATTAGCGGGCTTAACGGTAACATCATAGGATTTTGATACGTCTGTTCCGTTAACGCATACTTCAATCTCATAAGTACCCTCTCTCATAGAATTATAATTCTCGTAGTTAACGGTATACTCAGATTTATCGAGAGTTCTTCTTGTACCGTCATTCATAGCCAACACTACCTCCAAGGTATCAGAATTGAAATCCTCGCAAAAAGCAAATTCCTTTTGTGCGCCGCTTAACAAAACGGTAAGAATATCGGTAGGAATGCCACTGCCGGGAGAGTTAGTAGTGGTTGTTGTTGATTTTTGAGTATTATCGCACGCAACAAGGCAAAGAGCCAAGGTAAGAACGAGAAATACTATAAGTAATTTTGTTTTCATATTTCCTTCTCCTTATTAATTTGTATTTAATCAGCAAGCTCGTCCGTAAAATACGCACGGCTATATGCTAAATTACCTGATTTATCTACCACGGTCACACGAATATATCTGTGATCGTTTATTCCATAGGAAGCGAGGCTAAACGCTCGGAGATTATGCAATCTTTTTTATCTCTTTTCCCTCTTATTTGTATTTTATTTGCCTAAAATAACTATTTCGTTCACAGCGCCGCCATTTGGAAGATTAAAGCCTATCTTTACGCTTTCAGCCTCGAACGTATTTAAAATTTCGATATTGATACTGCTAAGCGGAAAAACGAACTCTGTTTCATCATTAACGTAAAAATCCTCGCAAAATTGGGGGTAATAGATGATATTTCCGTTACCGAAGTCTATATATTCAATCTCAAGCACATAGCTATCGTAATATGCACTATTGTAGACGAGTATTCCCTTAATCTCATAAGCTTGATCAAATTTAATTTCGATGAACGATTCTCCCGCGGGCAAGATCAGTTCCGAATCCTTTGAGTCAAGATTATAGCAATCCACTATATATCCGTCGATCGCTTTTTCTGCATTTGAGAGATCGGTATTCTTAATACTTGAATTTTTAATAATATTCTTATATCCGCTTATGCTTTCGGGCAGATTCACAACGGAATACGACGGCCCATTCATATACGGAACACCGTTTTCATCGAAATGCACGTAATCGAAGGCAAAATATCGTTCGGTATAATCCTTTGAGTTCCAATCGCGATTCTTGTGTGCGTGGTAGCCAACCATCAGCTCATCCCCCGCGTAAAAGAAGCAATGATGTCCCGTACCTGAGGCAAAGCCCGTCCACTGACTGTAGATAAGCTCATCTTCGTCACTCGTTCCTGGAAATCCCATAAGGAGATTGGTCCAAAGCTTTCCCTCTTCATAGGGCTTGACAAAATTGCCGAGTGGACTATCCGATACCGCATAGCAAATATTATAATATTTATTGAATGCGCCGTTTACGGAATAGGTCAGATAGTATTTTCCGTTGCTCTTTATCATAAATGGAGCTTCTGCAATCTTAACCTTATTATCCCTGTAAATTTCCCATTCGAGAATCTGCTCATCGCTCTCCGAGTCAAGCATACCGGGCTTTACAAGCTCACGATATGTTGACCAATCCGCCTGATATGGCGAGGTAAGCTCAACCCCGACAATGTACTGCATTCCGTCTGTAATGGTAAAATAGAGGTACATTTTGCCGTCATCGTCAGTAAAAACGGTTGCGTCAAGTCCTCTTTTGAGATAATCCGCATTGTGAAGCAGAGGTGCACTCAAGCCGTCAACCTCATCGTTAACTATCGGTCTGTAGGGCCCCAAGGGATTATCCGCCACAACAACGCTGTTCTTGCGAACAAGGGTTTCATCCTTTGCGCTGTAATAAAGATAGTACATACCGTCAAAGCAATATATCTCGGGCGCAAAAATCAATGCATATACTCTGTCCTCCCATCCGCTGTAAAGCAGTGGATCATATATGGCAGGATAAAAATCGTACGTTACAAAATCAGTGGTAACGTAGCAATCGACCACGTTATTGTTTCTATCGCTCGTTCCAACTATATAATACGTACCGTTCTCCACAAAAACGAACGGGTCGGGCAAAGGAACGTCCTTGAGCATATTCATATACCATAACGATTCATCGTACTCAAAGGACGTGCCATTGTATCTTGAGCTTAAATCGATATAGTCCTCGTTTTCCGTCAAATGCTTCTTGAATATCTGCTCGCCACCTGTACACGAGGTCAAAACGATCGCAAGCAAGGTTAAAGCAATAATTATTCTTTTCATATTTTTCATTTTACGATAATCTCTCTGATTGTTTTAAGATCGACCTTGGGATTATGCTCTTCGTCAAGCAAGCCGTTTACCTCTTGCTGAACGTCAGTAAGCTGGGTATAGCAGAAGCCCTCAAATTTTGCCTCATAAATTCCGTCTATAAGCTCCTTAAGGCGAGCGAAAAATTCGTCGTCACTCTTCGCCGCAGAGTTATATCCCCAGTTTCCGTTATTCTTATCTCTCTCGAACATAATACCGCCGAATTCCGTTAATAGAACGGGCTGACCGAGGTACGGATTTCCCTCTGCAAGAACACGTCTGAAGGTTTGGAAGCCATCATCATACGTACTCTCATTATATTTATCCTTAAGCTCTCTGCCAAGACTTGAATAGTCGTGTATAGCCAAAATATCGCTATCGGACATATTCTCCCAACCGTCGTTGGTGGAAACAAGTCTTGAATTATCAATCGCCTTTGTAAGATAATAAAGCGATTTTGCAAAGCTCTGCTGCTCGGGGCTGAGCATTGCCTTTCTGATTCCCCATGATTCGTTCATGGGAACGTATGTGATAATTGAGGAGAACTTTCTTGCGGTGTTGACGATCTCTTGCCACTCCTTAGTTATATAAGAAACCTCGTCAGAGTTGAAATTATACGCAGAGGGCATTTCACACCACGTAAGAAGTCCCAATTCGTCTGCGTAGTAATAGTAGTATGGATCTTCAAACTTCTGATGCTTTCTTGCGCCGTTAAAGCCCATTTCCTTGGTAACGAGAACATCCTTCTTTATATCTTCAATGCTCGGAGCAGTTAATCCGGAGCTCTTCCAGTATCCCTGATCCAAGATAAGTCGCTGATAAAGAGGCTTATTATTGAGCAATATCTTTCCGTCTTCCGTAGTACTGATCTTTCTCATACCGAATCTTGTATGTACCGTATCAAGAAGAGTATTTTCACGGTAAAGACTGATATCTACAGAGAAAAGATTGGGATGCTCGGGTGCCCAATAAGTAAGCTCGTCAACGTAATTTATCTCCATCATATTAACTCTGTATCGAGTATACTTACCGTCTGGAGAAAACATCTGTCGCTTCACAAGCTTATTATCATAATAAATCTTAAGCTCAATGAGATCTGCAAGCGCATTTCTAAGCTTGATCTCACCACCAAAGGAATTATTGTCTATATCGGGAGTGATTGAAAAATCCTCAATCGAGTCCTTACCAACGTAGTCAATCCATACACTCTGCCAGATACCGCTGTTAGGGGTATACCAACAGCTCCAAGGATCGTTTATCCAGGATTGCTTTCCTCTTGGAATAGTAGGATCAAGCGGATCGTAGCATCTGACAACGATGACGTTTTCTCCCTCTGTCAGGTATTTGGAAATATCAACGGTAAAGGGCGCAAATCCTCCTTGATGGGTTATAGCGTAGAAGCCGTTTACCCAAACAGTAGTTATATAATCACTTGCGTTGAAGCCCAAAATAACGTCTTTTTCCGTCTTATCATAAACAAAGCTTTTTCTGTACCATAGAGTATCGTGAAATTCCGTATTTCCTATTCCGCTTTCGGGATATTGATAAGAAAACGGAACGTTTATTTCTCTATTAAGCTTGACATTACCGTTATGAAGACCTCTAAGCTGACCGTCCTTGTTATCGTCAAACTCAAATTCCCATATTCCGTTCAAGCACAACCATTCATCTCTTCTGAAATGAGGTCTTGGATATTCACTTCTCAATTTCAACATATTTATACTCCTTTTTGTGAGATTTTTTTCATAATAAAATATATTTATATGTACAAATACACTTTATTACAAGAAAAATTTCTTGCGGTGTCAAGAAGAAGTATTAAACCTCTCCTTGACACCTTATTTATTCTATTTTACTGTGCGTTTTCTAATACTTGCTCAGCATTGTACATATCGCTAGTTACACCTGTTACGTAAGAAGGTAAACCCAATATTGCATTAACATCGTTTACTGTCCATACCTCAAGAGGAATATTATATCCCTTAAGAAGATCAACGACACTCTGATTTGCAAGTGTATAATAAAGGTTGAAAACTACCTCATTCTGACCAGTCATAAGCTTTTCTGTAGCAAATGGAATATTGTTTGCTGCGATCTTTGTAGCATTTGTATCGGTAAGAACCCATACAAGTCTTGCAGTAGGATCAATTACAGCAATCTTCGCAAGTGCTTCGCCCGAGAAAGCAAGCCAGGAAACGTTATCCTGCATTTCTGCTGCGGCAACGATTTCAAAAAGCTTTGTAGCTTCTGCTTCAGTAATACTACCCTTGATTTCGATATAGGCGTGAAGTCCAAGCTCCTTGCACAAAGCTATAAACTCTGCAAAGGTAGGAATCTTTTCTCCTCTATATGAACTAAAATCATTTACAGTATCTTTATCATCGTATGAGAAATCATATTTAGAAACCTCAGCATACGTCATCTGACTCAAATAACCTGTACCGTTAGAAGTACGGTCAATAGTGTCATCATGAAGCAATACGGGAACACCGTCTGCTGTAAACTGAACGTCACATTCAACATATTTGAATCCGTTATTATAAGATTCTCTGTAAGCAGATAATGTGTTTTCGGGTGCTTTATACCATCCGCGATGGTTAATGCCTATCATATTGGCTTCTTCATCTCCGGAGTAAACGTAACCCTTACCAACCATATCCTGAGCGTTAGCTCCTGTAATAATACCGTTATTAGTATTAGTTGTGAAAATCACCTTGCCGTATGTTGCATCGTGCAAATGTCCAACGATACCGCCGACAATATCCTTTGAGCCAGAGATAGTTCCGTTGTTCGTACAGCCTGTGATCTTACCGTATGCCTTACCTACGATACCGCCAACTTCACCTGCGGCAAAGGCTGATCCGTTATTGATACAGTCGATAATATCACCGTGTGTATCACCTGCAATACCACCGCATCCCCAGCTTGGAGTGCTTGCGTCGCCGTTGTTTATACATCTTTCGATTACAACTACACCGTCGCCCTTATCGGAAAGACCCAATACACCGCCAATAGCAGTTGTCTGACCTGTTACGTTTGCGTGGTTTACACAGTCAGTGATCTTTGAAGAATCGCCTGCCTTAATGTAGCCCACGATACCACCAACAGCCCAAGTGCCGTTTACTTCACCGTAGTTTACACAATCAGTTACGGGCTTATTAACCTGACCGACGATACCGCCCGTCTTGCCCATTGCCTTAACCGTGCCGTAGTTGTAGCAACCTTCAATAGAACCGGATGTCTTTGTAGATCCAGCAATACCACCGACTACGTCACTGTAGCTCGTTACGCTACCGTAGTTTACACAGTTGCTTATAATGTCACCTGCAGATCCTACTACACCGCCGATGATCCAGCTATTACCTGTTATGCTACCGTAGTTTACGCAGTTAACGACCTTTGAGCCCTGGTTTTCTGCATTACCAACGATACCGCCAAGTGTATTTTCACCCACTACGCTTACATAGTTCACAAGATTTTCAAGCACACCACCGTTTGCAACGTATCCAACGATACCGCCAATTGTGCTACTGCCCTTAACCTTACCGTAAACGCTGAGGTTCTTAAGCCAACCGCTTTCGATAGTTCCGAAGAGTGAGGATTTATTGTTAAGACCTCTGATCGTGCAATGATTACCATCGAAGAAGCCGTGAAAGCCCTTTCTTGTTGCCCATCCGGGATAATCACCGATAGCAAGATTGTGTCCGTCAAGGTCGATGCTCTGTGTCATCTTGAAATACTTGCCCGAGAAGTTTGGTGTTGTTGCAGCTGCACCGTTAACAACGCTTGCGATATAAGCAAGATCCGCGCCGCTTGTTACAAGGAAGGGATCATCCTGTGTTCCACTTCCCGAGAGTCCTTCACTTACAGTTGTACCGTCCCACTTTTCGATAGTGCTGTAGTAAACTGTTCTTTCAAGATTTTCATCATGCTTTGTATCGATAATGACAAGGTCATATTCAGCAACATATCCACTTCTTTCGGGAGCCTTGATCTCGCAAAGTCCCTTATCGTTGGACTTAGTATATGTCACAATGGGTACTTCAGCATAATTAACGATGAATGTGGTATTTGCATACATACCTACCTTAGCTGTAGCAACAACCTCATCACCTGCAAAGAGATTGATAACGATATGGTAATTAAGCTCCTCAACAGTTACTCTTGTAAGCTTTGAGGCAAGGTCTGCGGATGCAACGAATGAAGCAAAGCCCTTGAGCGTGCTTTCGTTAGCGGATGAATATACTCCGTCATAGGAGTTCCAACCTATATCCAAGCGAAGATCGCCGTATTTACCGAGAATAATATCCGAAAGGCTCAATACGCTTGCGGTTTCGCCCATTTCAGTGCCGCTTGCACTATAGAACTTATCACCTTTATAGAAAACGTCGTTCATAGCTCCGTCAACGATGCTTTCTATATAATAAACGCCGTTATTATAATACTTTTCAAGCAATGCCTGCAATTCAAGTGCGATGGGGTCATTAGTTGCGGAAGCTATGCGCTGATATCCGCACTCACAAGTATATACCATAAATCCACTTGCGTCCAAAACACCACCGTCAAAGCTATGGGGCTCTTCATTGTAGGTATATCCACACTCACAAGCCTTGTAGTGAAGCTTGTCATTATAGGAATTTGAGAACTTGTGCGCGGGAGCATTGATAGAGCCTGAAAGATCAAGCTGGAACTGATTCTGTTCCTTATAATACTTTCCTGTGTCAGTAGATAACCATTCTACCTCCATCTGACTTCCGTCCTCGGAGAAATAGAACATACATACCATACCAACGCCGCCCTTCTGAGGATCCATCCACTGTGGGTCGATAACCATCTGGTTTACAACGTTACCATGAACGCCCACGCTTTGAAGAAGAGTTATATCCTCAAAGGGTGTATGTCCGCTGAGCACCATAATGATATTGGGATGCTTGGAAACGAACTTTTCCCAAACCTGCTGACCGTTGTTATAACTTCTATTGCCATAATCTACGTCATTTGCCGATCCCATTCCACCACTTGAGGGTGTGTTATCATAGTTGAGATGACCGCCGTCAAATCCCTGATAACCGTGAGTTGTAACGATTACTCTATGATTGGGATGTGCAAGAACAACCTCGTTTGCCCAAGCGAGCATCTCATCACTGGGACCGAAGTCAAGCACTAAGAGCAAATAATCGGTTGTACCTGCTCTGAAGGTCTTATATGCGTTTCTGATATCGCCCTCGACCATATATTGACCGCCAAACTGGCTCATATATGAGTCATTTGCGAAATACTTCAAGAAATATTTTGATTCATCGTGATTACCGCGAACCAAGGAATAAGGAATCTTACCGTTGAGCTTGGAGATGTACTGATGTGCTCTGATCCACTCCTGCTCCTTGTTGGCTGTGTTCCAATCCTCAGTGATATCACCAAGACCCATTACGTGAGCAATCTTCTTTTCGTCCTTATTCTCCAAGAGCCAATCGTAAATAGTCTCCATCTTTTCGGGAGTGTACTTTGACATCCACTGTGTATCGCCAATGATAGCAAATGAATATGAATAATCAAGCTCTACCTCGTTAGAATCAATCCATTCCTTCGGAATATCATAGCCATTACCTGTGAGGTCCTTGATATCCTTCTCTGCACTCTTTTCGTTAAGATGGAAGGAAACGATAAGATCATCTGCATAAAGGTTAGTACCGTACTGTGCAGAATGGGCGATCTCCCCTGCAGTTCTTACGTCGCTGTAAGCCGCAAGAGATCTGATCTGTCCTTTAAAATAGTTACTGTTATCGCTTCTGTTGTCGCCGCCGAGAACGAAGGGATATCTTGTTGTATCCTCCGCAAGATTCATTTCACAACTGATGATCTCGACTACCTCGCCGTTCATATAGAAGGAAATGATCTGATTTGAATAGTCAAATACGAGGGCAATGTGTACCCAATCTCCCGTTCTTACGTCAACGTTTGTGAATCTGTAATCCTTAATGTTGCCGGCTGCGTCCGTGAAATAAAATCTTGGAACACCGTTTTCATGAATTTCAAGCAACCAGTCCTGTCTTACACCGATGTAGTTACCGAAAATTGCACCTACTCTTCCATTTTCAGAGGGATCAACGAAGATCTCAGCCTCAAGAGTAAGGGGTGTTTTTGCAAGATTCTTTGAAATCTTGTGGTGAGCGGACTTCATAAATGACAAGCCGTTCTTTGTTGCACTGGGAATATTCTGTGTTGCCTTTCTGCCACATTCACTACAGGTGAAGGTCTTAATACCCATTTCGAGATCGCTTGCAGGAGTAGTAATAACTCCGTTATCCCAAGTGTGCTCAGTGGATTCGCCTCTCGCACCGCATACACACTCAAATCCGTGTGAATGCTCGTCGCTGTAAGCATTGTTATATGAATGCTCGTGGTCCGACTCCAATTTTTCTATTGATTCGTTCTTTTCATAATTACATACTGTACAAGTATAGGTTCTGATACCCTCATACTCGGTTGTGGGATAAAGCGTAATAACACCTTTGTCCCAGATATGTTCTTCTGTTCCGCTCTTTTCGCCGCACTCACATTTGTGATAGTGATGTGTAGCATCACTTGTAAAATCACTTGAGAATTCGTGAGTATGCTTTGGTCCGCACGAACATAAAATCGAAGCTACGAGAACTAATACTAATATTATAATTCTGTATTTCATAAATCTTCTCCTTATTTTTTAAATACGCCCTCGGAGGTTACCTTGTGAGAGGATGTCCAGCTTGTGTTCAAAAGATCGCACCAGCCTGTTTCGAACCAGCCGCGTGCGGTAAAGTTGATACTCTGCGCGCCTGATTCTTCGCCGATAGCCTCAAAAGGAACGTACATTTCAAAGGTTGTTGTATATCCGCTGTCTGTTGCAACGGATTTGCTATAAGCAAATACGTGACCGTATGTTGTTATATTTTTTGCGGTGATTAGATACTGATCGTTACCGTCGTTGAAATGGAATTCAATGTTCAAGAACGTAAACCAGTCACCGTTACCGCCTGTGGGAACTGTGGGTGCCTTTGTGTGATCAACAGTGACACCGAAGAGCACACCGTTTTCAAGAAGAGTACCCATAATCTCAACATTTGCTCCGTTACCGTTTGCGATAATAACGTTGCTCTTAACAGTTTCGGAATAAGCATCCTCATCAAATACACCGTCAAGAATGATACCGTTACCCATATTTACGGGGGAAGCAATCACAATGCCATCCTCAGTTACAAAAGCAGTATTTACGAAATCGTTCCAAACAGCGCCGAGCCAACCGAAGTTAGCACCGTTGAAGCCGAGTCTGAACTGAGCGACATCACCAACGTTTTCAACAAAAATCTCAACCGTTGTAACGAGCTTGCCGTCCTTTTCCTCGGTATTTGTCATTCCGCCTGTAATATTGTTTGAGAAGGTCGCAACGCCCTCATAGAATACTACTGTGTAAGAAGTACCGTTATTAAGCTTGAACTCAATGTTATCATTCAGCCACCAGTTACTGCTCAAGGGACTCCAATCTCCGTGAATAAGCTCGAATGCCATATAGAGGTTACCCTCCCTGATCATTCCGACAAATTCTGCGGACAGATTGGTATTGCTTGCAACAAATATCTCTCCCACGTATTCGTTTTCAGAGATAATACCGTCCAAAGCTACACCGTTGCTTGTTACCGTGGAAACAGTAACGGCGATCTTCTTGCTTCTGCCTGCGCATTCAACAATAATGAACGTCTCACCTGACTTATGCGCCGTTACAACACCATTTTGATCAACCGAAGCAATCTCGGGATCATTGGAGCTGTATCTTACAAAATAATCAACGTCCGCAGATTTTGATATCTCGAGCTGATACTCGGATTTTGCCTGCGAAAGACCCATTGTTATCTTATCCTCGCCAAGAAGCTCAAAAGTTACTTCATTATCCTGAGGAAGACCCATCGCGGAATTAATACCCGCATTAACAATGCTCAAAAGATCATCTTTAGCGTCTTCATTGCGGTAAAGCTCCTCGCTTGCAAGTCTCGCAAAGCTTTCGGAGGTATATCTTGAAGAATATAAATATTCTTCGCTCGCGTTCTTAATATACGCGATCGCAGTGTATGAAGTATTGAGCTCGTTATAAGTAAGATCCGTTAATTTACCCGTAAAGTAAATATCCGTCTTTGCTCTAACCTGATCAAATACCACATCTGCCTTTATATCAACGAACTCAACGTTAAGCTCGCTGAGCGCTTCAATATAATTACCTATCAAACCATTATCATCGAGATGGCGCGTAGGTACGAATATGAAGCCGTATTCATACTCATTTTTATTACTGTAGTTAGTAAGATTTGCCTTAAAGCCAAGGCCTGTTTCGTCAATAAGCAATTCAATATCCTTATCGATGCTTACATTTTCTTCAAAAGCACTGGGATTTTCTTCATTAAACTCCTCCACCATGCCGATGAAGCTCTCACCAAGATAGAGCTGACCCTCTGCATCAAAGTGCCAGTCATCATGCTGATTGAGAGGCATACAGTCAACGCATCCAACGTTTTCAAGATTTACCGCAACAGTTTGCATAGCCGTTCTTACCATTCCCTGATAGGTGGGCGGCGCGCTGTTCTTGGTGTTCCACTTGGGAAGACCGCAAACGAACGGAACATTACCACAATCGTAGCCAGATGCTGCACTGAGTGTGTTTCTCATATCAAAAATGAGAGTTTCAAGAAGCTCTCTATATGCGGATGCCATTTGGTAAGTAAACATCTCTGCCTCACCCTGCATCCACCAAATACCCTTGATCACAGGTGTATATCCTTCTTCGATAAGAAGCTGAAGACCCTTGATAACCGTGTCTTCAAAACGAGTATACATATTACCTATCAAGGGGTTAACAGACGTATCCACGTTATTGTTTTTAATATAAGTGGGGGACGTCCAAGTTCCCTGCGTAAGGGAAATATCATAAGTTGTGTCGGGATAAAGGTGCGTTGCACCCCAAGCGCATTTGATGATGGCATTCATTTCACCGTTTTCTGCAAGAGCGCTCGCTATACCGATCTCCGCACCCGAACGGTCGGATGCAACACCCATTCCAAGCTTTACAGGTTCAAATCCGTTATCAAGATTTTTGCCGTTCCAACGCTCTTGAACTCCGTAGTAAAGAACGTTTTCAAAGCCATTGGTAAAGCGGGGATCGGAGTTTGCCAAAGATCTGGTTGTGTCCATACCGTATCCCACGGCATTGGACTGACCTGCAATTAAATATACGTTAATAATGTTTTCACTTCCCGATATAATATCGCCTTCATCTGGATTTTGCTCTTTAGACGTGGTCGAAGTTACCTCGTTTTGAAAGCAAGAAACCAAAGAAACAGTAAAAGATAAAACCAAAAGCAACGATAATAACAATACTACTCTTTTAATCTTCATCATTGTTTACCTCGTTTTTATTTTTTTGTTTGCAAGAGGGGAGCATGCCCCTCTTGCAATAAAAATTGTTAAAATTGAATTATTTCAAATATGATGTGCCGCCACCTACAACTTCACCAATACTAGAACCCGTACCGGTAACTGTTCCGTAGTTTGAGCAATTTGTTGCTGTGCTATTGATCAATCCAAAAACACCACCAACATAAGACTTACCACTAATAGTACCGTAGTTAACGTTATTAGCACGGATAGTACCCTTTGCGTCCTTACAAGCGCCACCAATACCCGCTACGTAGTCACCAGTACTTGACACGTTTCCAAAGTTAACACAATCCTGAATGTTACCCTTTGCAAATCCTGCCATACCGCCAACCTGATAGCTTGTTCCGCTAATAGTTCCGTAGTTTACGCAACCGTTGATGAACGATGTATTATTGGTTTCAAGATATCCAACCAAACCTGCAACCTGCTGTGTGCCGGAAACGTTAACGTAGTTTGTTACGTTTTCAATTTTAGATGAAGTTAAGTAAGAAACAACACCACCTGTACGAGCGGTAGTTGAAGTAACTTGACCATAAGTACTAAGATTCATTATATATCCGCCTGTCAAGCAACCGAACAAGGATTGAGCAGAATTAATTCCTCTGATCGAGCAATTATTACCGTCAAAATTACCTGCAAAATACTTGGAAGCAGAATACAAACCAATATTAAAAGAGTTATTATTAAGGTCTATGCTCTTGGTCATCTTGAAATATTGACCCTTGAAATTAGCTGTTTTAGCCGCTGAATCGTTTACAACCTTTGCGATATATGCAAGGTCTGCACCACTTTGAATGAGGTAAGGATCTTCTGCAGTACCGGAACCTGCAAGAGATGTGCTTACACTTGTTCCGTCCCAAACGTCAACTTCAGAATAGTAAATTGTGAATGTATATGTTGCACTTGCATCGTGGAAACCAAACTTCACATATTCGTGAGAAGCTGTTCTACCTGCAATAGCGGGTGCGTTAATTGTTGCAATAGAATTTGCCAATTCAACTGCGCCCTCAACTGTCTTCTCCTGTGCTGCGAACTCGCCATTTGCGAATTCAACTGCATATGTATATGTTACTTTTGTTGCTGTAACATCAAGCTTAACTGTTTTAACTGTAGCTGTTTCTCTTGTTGTGTGAGAAGCGTCATTTGCGCAAGCCTTGATTGCTGTGCATGTGGAATTGTCAGCTGACCACTCATAAGATGTAGAATATGCGTGACCGAGAACTGCAATTTCTTTCTGTTCAAGAGTTGTAACACCACAAACTGAACATTTCTTACCTTCTGTAATACCTGTTTCTGTACATGTAGCTGCCTTGCCTGCAACTGTTTCTTCTGTATGACCAAGTGCATCAACAGTTACCTTTTCTCTTGAAATCTCGTGACCACAAATGTTGCACTTAATTACCTTATCGTAAGAACCAGCTGCAGTACATGTGGGAGCAACATGATTTTCTTGGAGCTCTTTTGTTACGTGCTCTATGCAAAGAACTATATCGCAAACGTCGCACTCAAAATCATTGTTTTCATCCTTATGACCGTTAGGATTGATAACCTCCTGCGCCTTAAGAACCGCGTTACATACGGAGCAGTGCTTACCCTCTGTAAGACCGGTGTTCAAACAATCGGGAGCAACTGCTGCGTCAACTACCTCGGTGTGTCCGAGAGCATCAACTGTTTCCTGTGCCTTAAGAACCGTGTTACATACGGAGCAATGCTTACCCTCTGTAAGACCTGTATTTGTGCAATCGGGAACAACTGCTGCGTCAACTACCTCGGTGTGTCCGAGAGCATCAACTGTCTCCTGTGCCTTAAGAACCTCGTTACATGCGGAGCAATGCTTACCCTCTGTAAGACCTGTGTTTGTGCAAGTGGGAGCAACTGCTGCATCAACTACCTCGGTGTGTCCGAGAGCATCAACTGTCTCCTGTGCCTTAAGAACCTCGTTACATACGGAGCAATGCTTACCCTCTGTAAGACCTGTGTTTATGCAAGTGGGAGCAACTGCCGCGTCAACTACCTCGGTGTGTCCGAGAGCGTCAATTCCCTCCTGTGCTACGAGCACCTTGTCACATACGGAGCAATGCTTACCCTCTTTAAGTCCTGCGCTCATGCAGGTGGGAGCAACTGCTTCGTCAATAACCTCTGTGTGTCCGAGAGCGGGAATAACCTGCTGTGCAACAAGAACCTTGTTACACACCTTACATACTGTTGCATCAGACAAACCCTCGTCCTCGCAAGTAGGATCTAATCCCTTTCTTACTTCCTCGGTATGGCCGAGTGCTTCGCCGTAGCTTTCGCCACAAAGTTCACAAATCGCTGCATCTGTACAAGTAGCTGTGCCACCTGAGTGCTGGCACTGTTCTTCAAACAGTTCACAAGCCGTAAAGCAAGCCAACGAAAGAGCAATCACAACTATACAAATAAATAACTTAATTGTGTTTTTCATAGTTTTTTCTCCTAAATTAATAATGTTTATGATTAAATTTAATCATCGGAATTTGAATAATGATATTTAAAAATTACCAAGGTCTATATTTTTTTACAATATCATCGAAATTAATGCTTCGGTCAATTTCGGAATTTTCATTCAAATAGTTGACCAAATCCTCCATTTGCTCATAGGTGATATTGATATCCCCGTCGCAAATGGTAACTCGAAGCGCCTTTGAGTCAATCCAAAACAGTTTTTTCTCAAAGTCCTCGACGTCGATAGGCAATCCCTTCTCCTTTACGTACTTTTTAAATACGTCATTTTCAAAAAGGATTCCCGCAGGTGTATCAAGGGTGTATTTTTCGGGCACTTCCCTTTGTACAAGCTCACACGGCTTTGGCTGCGCCTCAAATTTTACACCATCAAGGCATATCTTCGCCACATCAATCACAAGCTCCGTATTAAGCGCTACGTAAACCTCGTATTCTCCTCCTTCAAGCTCAAAGGAGTCCGTCGCATCGCGATATGATTTGACATCATCAAGATCGATCTCAATGCACACCCTTTCGGTTGTGCCCGCCTTGACAAAGACCTTTTTAAATGCCTTTAATTCCTTTAAAGGTCTGTATATATCCGATCCACTCTTTCCGATATAGATCTGAATTACGTCTTCACCGTCAATATTGCTTTCATTTTTAACGTTTAATGAAACAATTATCCTTCCGCTTGAAGTATCATAGCTAAAGTCGGAATAAACGAATTTTGAATAACTGAGTCCGTATCCGAATGGTAAGGTAAAGCCGCTTTTATTAAGATCGTAATATCTGTAGCCTACGAAAATATCATCATAATAATAGGTATGATATATATCCCTTCTTGCATATTCCACATTTATCGGATTTTGCTCAAGTGTGGATATCCACGTTTCGGGCAAGCGTCCGCTTGGATTGTGAATTCCGTATAGATTGTTAAAAATCGCCTCTGACTGTCCCTCTCCCGCAAGGTAAGTGATGAGCATTGAGGTCGATTCCTCAAACACTTCCTTAACGTTCACTACGCTTCCGCTGACAAGAACCGTCGCAAAGGTATCAAATACCTCCTTGACAGCATTTAGCACCTCGATCTGCTGTGGGCGAAGCTCAATAGTGCTTCTGTCGATACCTTCGGATTCATCGTGCTGATACTGACCGAGGAAAAGCAATACTTTATCGTATTTACCCTGATATTTTTTAAGCTCCTCACGTGTTACGGTTGCCTTTTCCTCATCGTAGCACTCCACGAAATCATAGCTTATTCCGTTTGAATCCAAAACGTCGAGGAATGTGGTATCGCGATAGGCATTAACCCATCCGCTTCCCTTTCCCACAAAACGAGCGTGATTTGCAAAATATCCGAGAACCAAAATTTTTTGCTCCTGACTCAATGGGAGATATTCCTTCTCATTCTTGGCAAGGACCGCAGTCTTGTTCGCAACGCTTACCGCCTGCGCGTGAAGCTTATCAAGGTCGAGCTCGTCAAGCTTTTCAGTATCCTTAAATTTGGATATTGTTTGATAAAGCTCTTCGTCCAATTTGATAAGATCCTCACCATCAAAGGTTTTTCCATACCCTCTGTCCATAAACTCATAGCTCATCTTGGCAAGGGGCATTTCAATGTTAAGTCCCGTTTTAAAGGTCTTGCCCTTATCACTTACAGCGCACCAGTCCGACATAATAAGTCCACGGAAATTAAACTCTTTTCTCAATTTCTTTTGGAGCAAATACTCGGATTCGTTAACGTAAACTCCGTTTACTCTGTTATAGGACGTCATAATTGCTGAGGGGTTGGAATATTTAAGGGTGTATTTAAATCCCCTGAGGTAGATCTCATTGAGAGCTCTTAAGGAGATTTCGCTGCTGTTTACAGTTCTTCCGTGCTCTTGAGAGTTGCAGGCATAGTGCTTGACACAAGCGCCAACGCCCATATTCTCAAGTCCATTCACGTATTGAGCCGCAAGCACACCCGTGAGATACGGATCCTCGGAAAAATATTCAAAATTTCTTCCGCACATAACGTATCTTTTAATATTGATACCGGGCGCTAAAAGGATGTTAGTTCCGTGATGCAAGCACTCCTTTGCGATAAGCTCGCCCGTTTCGTAGCAGGCGTCCTTATCAAAGGAAGCGGCAAGTGCGCTCGGTGTGGGCATACATACAGTTTGAATTACTTCATTCTGCTCTGTAAAGCCGTTTTTGAGGGGCTTACGCAGTCCGCTCGGTCCATCATTGAGAATTATAACGTTCTCAGGATCGCGATAGCTTGCTATCTCCCAAGCGGAAAGCCCCGTAAGATATTTGTATCTGTTATATCTTTCGTTTTTATCCATTATTTGATCAAATCGTTAATTGAAAAATAGTAATCAATGTTTTCTTCTGCATTCTCCAAAGCTTCGCCGTTCACACAATAGTTATCGGTCGCAGCCTTTGCTCCACCAACGAATGAAATATCATTATAATTGAAGCAAAGCTTAAGATCTTCGGGATTCTTTACGCCAAGATCCTTATAGCTGATATAAAGCTCAAGAACAAGTCCTTCGGACTCTCCGCCGTTGGTAAGTCCGCTGGTCGTTACGTGGTAGGAGTAGTCGGAGATCTTTTTATTTGTGACCATATTGCCATATTCAAGCTCAATATCACTGCTGCTCTTAAGGCTTAAGCCCTTGCCGTAAACTCTCAAAAGATTTGCGGCACTGAGGCAAAGAGTGGTTCTTGTACTTACGTCACCCTCGGTAATATATACGATAAAGTCATCGTTATTTCCCTTCTGACCCATATCTCCCTTGTGCCAATTTTCACCGTCGGTCCAAATTTCCTTATCGTTGATCTTGGCAGCGATATATAGTCCTGTTTCGTTATTAATAACATAAACCTCACCCAAGCCGTTCGGCAACAGGTTTTTCTTTGCGGTTTCATATTCTGTAAGCTTGCCGTCAACGTATGCGATATTTTCAACAACGTTGACAAGGTACACGATCTCCTTAATACCCTCAGCAGTCTTGACTTTAGCCTTCACAGACTGTATGCCGAGCTTGTTACAGTCATATTCGGAATATTCCTCGACCTTAACGTAGCCGCTATAGTAATTGGTAAAGCTTGCCTTCAAATATGCGGGCAAGTCAACCTTAACACCCAAGGGAACGTAGAGAGCGGAAGTTTCAATCTTATCAACAATTCTCGTATCGTTGTAGGAAATGATCTCCGCAGCAATTCTATTGCCTAAGATAATATTACTCTCTGCACCAAAGTGCCAGGGCTCAAATGCATTTGTGTAAAGATCGCTTGTTTTTATAAAAGAAACGTTCTTAAGCTTTTCTGATACGCTTGCCTGAATGGCTCTGAGTTGATTGGAGTATTTTGCACTGTTAGTCAATGCCTCAGTAACAACAACGGGCATATCTGCATCGTTGAAATGAGCTCTGAAATCATTGATAAAATATGTAAGCGATTTTTCATAGATATACATATTTTCGTCAAACTTCGCATCCTGCTCACCGTGAACGAACGCCATACCGTCAATCACTACCTCATAACCAAGCTCAGTAAGCTCAGTTACAGCTTTCTCAACAAGCTGATATAAATTTCTTGTCAAGGGTCCGCACAAAGCACCCTTGCTTGTTTCATTTGCCTGATCCAAGTTAAAATAATCCGCAATTTCAGGATCATTCAAGGCGGATTCGGAATACCAATGATCTGTGAAGGTAGAACCACTTGCGGTGTACTTCACTATCACGGATTTGTATTCCGCGTCAAACTTGGGATATGCGGATGCCATTGTCTGTCCCATACCAATCTCGGGTCCGAATTCGGATGGGAAATCGCCGTAGCCGGGCTCGAGAACGTCAATATTCACTCCCCTGTTTATATCGGGAATGTTGCCAAGCTCACCCATCGGCAAGCCGTCGGCAATGATATCAACGTCAACGTTATAATCCTTTTCGTCAGCGGTAAGGTCGCTTACAAGCGCCTTTCCTCTTGCTCCCGACTGTCCTGCCAAAACGATAAGATGAACCTTGTCAGCCTCGTTCTGATTTGCGGGAGGTGTGTCGGAATCCACACAGCTTACAAGTGGAAGGAGAAAAAAGCAAATCATTACGATCGCAATAATTTTTTTCATAAATTACCTCCTTATTTGCCGAGAACGACTACTTCGTTAAGTGCGGCGCCACCTTCTGTTTTAAAGCAAATGATCACGTGGTCAGCCTCAAACATATTAAGAAATTCAATTGTAAAGGCACTGTTCGGGAATACGAACTCCTTGCCGTCGTTAACGTAGCTCTCATAAGCAAACTGTGGATACTTCACTACGTTACCGTTGCCGAAATCTATGTATTCGATCTCAAGCAATATTTTTTCGTAATATGCACTGTTATAGATAGCAATTCCGCCGATCTCGTATATTTCGTCAAATTTCAACTCGATAAATGAGTATCCAGAACCAACACCGACTTCCTTGGCTTCCTCTCCCTTGAGGTTATAGCAATCCACGATATAATTATCGTTAATTGCACCTGCGTTAGTAACGTTTTCGGTTACAACATCCGCAAAAGGAGCGATGTTTTTATATCCGCTTATATCCTCGGGAAGAGGCTGAACGGAATATGTAGGTCCATTGCAGAAAGGAACTCCATTTTTATCAAAATAAAGGTAATCGAAAGCGAAATAGCGCTCCTCATAGCCCTTATTGTTATTGCGGTTGAGATGTGCATGGTAGCCAATCATTATCTGATCTCCGATATTGAAAAAGCAATGATGTCCCGTTCCCGATGCAAATCCCGACCACTGATCGTATATCTTATTAGTAGTTACGTTCGTTCCGGGATAGCCAAGCAACAAATTTGTCCAATGTCCACCTGCCTCATAGGGCTTTTCGTAATTTCCAAGAGGAGAATCGGACACCGCATAGCAAACGTTATAGTATTTATTCCAACATCCGTTTACAGAATATGTCATATAATACTTACCGTTTGATTTAATCATATACGGAGCCTCAACGATGGGCAAACCGTCTCTAAACATCTCCCATCCAAGTGGCTTTAATATCGTATTCTTTGAATTCAATGCTCCGGGCTCAACGATCTTTGTGTAAGTTGACCAATCCGCTTCATAGGGGCTTTTGAGCTTTACGCCGACTATGTGCTGATTTTCATTGTTAGCCACACTGTAGTACATATACATCTCATCGTCATCGTCAACGAAGATAGTAATATCAAGAACAGCAAAATTTTGGTTCTTATCCAAGAATACAGGTGTATTCAAGCCGTCAACAACATCATTTTGGAGTGGAACGAATGGACCTGTGGGATTACTTGAAACAACCACGCTGTTTCTGCGTATTCCCTTTTCATCAAGTGCACTGTAGTACATATAATATACACCGTCGAAGCAATAAAGCTCGGGTGCATAGATCGCTGCGTTCGCAGCCTCCCATCCGCCGTATTGAGCAGGGTCATAAACTCCGTAATGTTTTTTATATGTTACGAAGTCCTTGGTGGAATAGCAGTCGATAACGTTTCCGTTTCTGTCGCTCGTTCCTACAATATAATATACACCGTCCTCTACGTAGATCTGCGGGTCGGGAAGCGGCACGTCCTTAAGCTCGTTAACGTACCACATAGATTCATCGTAAGAAAGCTTTTTGCCGTCATACGTTGCGGAGTGATCAATATAATCCTCTCCCTCGAGCAAGTTTGATTCTACAGTCGTAGGGTACTTGCTCTCTTCCTTACAACCTGCTAAAGCTGATAAAAGCATAATCGTTATCAATAAAATAGAAATTATTTTTCGCATAATTAAACCTCCTGATTTATTCTTAAGCATTAAATTCTGTCTCCGCAGCTTTCGTCAAAGATCAAAATCTTATCCTGCTTAAGAGCAAGCTCGACGTTAGTATGAGGCTTGATTAATACGTTTGTTGAAACCTTTGCAATAATGTTAGCATCTGCAAAATCGGAGTGGATCAAAAGCTCACTTCCGAGCAATTCTACGATATTTGATTTCACAACGAATTTATCCGTCTTGTTTCCATCAAATTCCGAATTCAAAACTATATCCTCGGGTCTTACACCAACTCTTATAGGATGCTTACCGTTAAGTGCATTTTCGCACTTCAAAAGAAGATTGCGCGCAACCTCGTAAAGATTGTTAACGAACTCTATATCCGTAGAGTTGAGGTTAATCTTAACTCTCGCCTTCTTTTTGTTCTTCTTGGGCTTCTGATAATACAAGGTATCGTCAATTACGATCTCTTCCTTACTGAATACCTGTGCGTTATGAAGCATACCGATATCCGAAGAAGGAATCTTTTCAAAGGTGAGCAAGTGCTCTCTGACCTTGAACAACCATTTCTTATCTGCCATCGGGAACTCACCGTTGTTCTCTGCCTTTATTGCATCGAGCACCTCACAGATCTTTTCTCCGCATTCAATGCCGTCGGTTATGCTAACTATCTCGGAAATAGTGCTTTGAAGCTTTGAGGGATCGAACTTGCCATCAAGACTGTAAAGAAGCTTATCAAGCACCTTAAGTGCGTGCATCTTCTTAAAATCATCCGTAGCAAGCATTCTCTTAAGCTCAGCAATTTTACCCTCATAGTAAGCATTGTGGCGAGCAACGTATTCATCGGAAAGCTTTACTTCGTATCCGTTAGCAAATACGAGCTTGCCGTTGTCGTATTCCGCATCAAAAATATTCATCGCGGGCGAGCCGATGAAGGTCGCCACGAATATATTGTTAGGATTGTTATAGATCTCCTGAGGTGTACCAATCTGCTGAACCCAACCCTTACTCATAACCACGATTTTTGTTGCCATAGTCATCGCCTCTGTTTGGTCGTGAGTTACGTAGATTGTTGTTGCACCGATCTGCTCGTGAATTCTTACAATCTCACTTCTCATCTGCACACGGAGCTTAGCATCAAGGTTGGAAAGTGGCTCGTCCATAAGGAAGAGCTTCGCATTTCTTACGATTGCACGTCCAAGTGCAACTCGCTGCATCTGTCCACCCGAAAGCTCCTTGGGTCTTCTATCAAGGTAAGGACCAAGGTCAAGGATAGAGGCAGCCTCAAATACTCTTGATCTTATTTCTTCCTCGCTCATTTTAACGTAGTGGTACTGAACCTCTCCGTTCTTCAAAAGGCGGAAGTCCTCATCCATCTTATACCCTGCCTTAGAAAGCTTCTTGGCTTCCTTGGCGATCTTATCCTGAGCAGTATTCTTGAGTCTGTCATACAAGCTGACTCCCTTTACCTGCTTTCTAAGATCGATAATGTATTCTATGTCCTGCTTGCACATAATTTTTGCCGCACCGTCGCAAATCTTCATTCTTGTTGCAATATATTCTGCCACCGTGCCGTAATTCAGGGACTTATACTTAGCCGCCTTATGCGCATCGACATACTCCATCATTCTGTTATCCAGAATATCGAGCACCTGCGTCCAAGCCTTGATAACACTTGCTTCCATGGGGCGTCTGAACTTGCGAGCGCGAAGAGGAAATGCAATGTTATCGAAGACTGTCATCTGCGGATAAAGCGCATAGTTCTGGAATACCATTGATATATCGCGGTCCTTACTGTTTGTATAATTGGAAAGAGCCTTGTCGATATACAAATATCCGCTTGTAATATCTTCAAGTCCCGCGATCATACGCAAGGTTGTTGACTTTCCACATCCTGAGGGACCAACCAAAACTATAAAATCATTTTCTGATATATCGATGTTAAAATCATATACGGCTTGAACGCCGTTCGGATATATTTTATTTATATCCTTCAAGGATACAAAAGCATCAACCTCGTTGTTTGCAATTTTGTATCCGCTGTTTTTCAATATTTTATTAGCCTTTTTGCGCGGCACCTTCATTGTGCCGTCAAGGGGCTTTTTATCTGTATTTACCATCTGAAACACTCCTTATCATCCTTTAATTCCACTGCTTGACATTCCCTCAATAATCTTATCCTGCGCAATTATATACATTACAAGCACGGGCAAAAGGCAGATAACACCGCCCGCAAGTGCCGTACCGATCAAATTGCTTGTCTTTGAGTTATTGATGATATATGCCATACCGACCTGCAAAGTCCACAGATCATTATCCTTTGCTCCGTAAAGCATCTGCGGCCAGATCAAATCATTCCATCCGCCCATAAATCCGAAAAGACCCTGAACGAACAAAACGGTTTTACCCAATGGCAATACGATTTTATAAAATATTTCAAAGTTACTGTACCCATCCATCTTGGCTGACTCAATAAGATCCTTTGGAATGGATTCAAAGAACGTCTTTATCAAATACATTCCGTAAACTCCGCCAAGACCCGGTATGATGAGCGCCAAAAGTGACCTGTTTAGCCCCATTGAATAAACCATTGACTGGTTACCTACCGCAGTTGCTGCTCCGGGGATGATCATTGAGGCTATTATAATCGCAAATAACGTGTTGCGGTATTTGAAATTTATAAATGTAAAGGCATATGCCGCAAGCGACGCTACGAACAAATACAAAAGCGTTCCGCCTATGGCACTGAAGCAGCTGTTTAAAAACCATCTGCCTATCTTATAATCCTGCACGGTGTTCGCCTGTCCGATGCCCTCGGGAAGTTCTCCGAGAAGGAGCATCTTATAGTTTTCCATAGTGTAGCCGCTGTGAGGATAAAACAATTCCTTCGGATAAAGCATCGTATCGGAAAATCCTCTAAGCGAGCCGAAAAACATAATAACGAACGGAGACAACCAAACTATACAGAACACAAGCAATACGCAAAATGCGACCACTCTGGTGATATTAACTTTTCTTTTTTCTTTAAATTCCTGCTTTTTACGAAAGCCTATATATTGTTCTAATGTTATTTGATTTTGTGCCATTTATTATATGCCTCCGAGATTTTTGTGCCCGTTTTCTTTTCACGGGTAATATACATCTGAATACCGGATATTGTTCCTGCAAACAATGCATATACCAAGCTTGCTGCAGCACCTAAGCCATACAAGCTTGACTTGAATTGAAGGTTGTTCGCTACGATATCCTGAATAAAATACATAAGCGTTGAGGTTTTACCGCCCGCGGGCATACTCGCTATTGCGGCAATGGTGGGTCCTCCTCCGGAAAGCACGTAGTTCTGACCGTAAAGCCCGAGATAACCCAAAATCGTTGTAAATAAGCACAACACAAGCTGAGGCTTTATTCCGGGAATAGTTACGTTCAGTATTTTGCGCCAAGTGGAGCAGCCGTCCATATCCGCAGCCTCATAAAGATGCTTCGGTACGTTTTGAAGACCTGCGCTCAAGATGATGAAGTTACCTCCCCATCCTCCCCATAAGCACATTAAGAAGATCGGGATCCAAGCATATGCTATTTCAATCTCATTTCCAAATAGGTTAAACGTGAACCACGTATCAATAAACCACATACGGTCTATCCCGAAAAATTCCGCCAATAGACCGTTTTGCGTTTTTGACATAAAGAGCAAGGTGAATATTGTACCTGCCGCTGTGAGAGGTACTATAGACGGCATATACACAAGCGCTCTGAAGAGTTTGAAGCCGGGAGGCTTCTGATTGACAAGAATTGCCAATCCCAAAGGTAAGAGTATTGCGATCGGTACCATTATCACAGAGAACATTATGGTATGCACAAATGCAAGCCAAAAGCTCTTATATATGCCGGGCATATATGATTTATCAAAAATCATCTTGAACCAAGCAAAGGAGTTGAAGGTTTCAACGCCCGGCTTACCGTACTGAAAGTTCGTAAGTGAAATATAGATGCCGTAAAACAGCGGTATTACAAAGAATACGATAAACGCAAGCAAATACGGCAACAAAAATATGGCAGTCGTTCCATATTTTTTAAGTGAACCTATTCGTTTAGACCTTTGTTTAGCATATTCCTCTAAAACAATAGTCTTTTTCATAAATTTTATCCTACTTTATTCCTAATTTCAAAAGGTTGATAGCTTCTTGTGTAGAAGCAGCAATGTCCTTGATAATCTGAATTGCCATTTCGGGATTACATCCGTCAACGGACAAAAGCTGCTGCTGAACGTTACCTACGGCTGTTGTCAAGCCGGAGATCAAAGTTGTTGCATATTTTGTACTTTCAAGAGCGATGATCTGTTCAGGGTCACCCATTGCTTTCAAGGTGATGCTCTTCTCTTCCGCAGCCTTATAGGACTCGGATTCATAAACGTTCTTCCAAGCAGGAACGTGACCTGCCTTACACCACTCTGTGAGGTTATAAGAGCCCTCATCATTTTGCATCTGTGTGAGCCATTCTGCAAAGATCAATGCTGCAGCTGCCTTTTGAAGACTTGTAACCTTCTTTGTTACGGTGATAACATGTCCGTTTCCGTACCATTTAGAAGCTGTTTCTGCAGGAGCACTTTCAGATGCCATATAGTAAGGACGCGCTACTGCGTAAGGATTCTGGTAGATGGGATCGTTTGCATCCTCTTCAGTAACACCGAGCTTGCCCGCTGTGGAGAGCTGCTTGTTGTTCCACCAGAGGTCGTATGTATTGGCAACCATCCAAGGACCTTCAGAGAACATAACCACCTGACCTGTGGGGAATGCCGCTTCCTTGTTACCTGCATCACCGTACAATCTTGAGTTGTAGCGTTCAACATGATCGGTAACGTACTTCATAAAGCCCTCGTTGTTATGGAAAACAACGTTATCGTTTGAATCGAGAAGAGCTCCGCCGTTTACGTACAAAGCAGTGAGGTTATCACTTTCCTGTGAATGGAAGAATGCGGGATAGAAGTTTTCAACCGTTGCAACAGCCGCATCATCAAGGTTTGCGTTGCCGTCCTTGAGCTGATACCAAGAGTGATCCTGATCGAGGTTGATGTTTCTTACCCAAAGCTCGCCGGAGTCAGCCAATGCGCGAAGACCATTGAGCAATGTCTGATACTCATCATAGGACTGAGGAACAAAGCGAGTATTGTTATCAAAGCCAAGTCCGTTCTTTTTGATGATGTCCTGTCTTATCTGTGTAAGATATCCATGAGCGTCAACTGGGATTCCGTAGTGCTTACCCTCGTGGATAGTTGTCTTTTCAATATTGTCATACGCATTTGCAAAATCGATATTAACGCCTGTTTTCTCGATCAATTCATCAAGGGGATAGAAATAGCCCTTAAGTGCGTATTCGATATTCTTTTCGTTGTGCATAAAGCATATATCGGGGAATCCGTTCTCATAGTCATTTGCGTATGTACTATCCAACGCATTGTAGTAATCGTAGTGACCAACGGAATTTACATTGATATGGATCATACCCGCATACTGCTTGTTAAACTCTTTTACAAGATTCAAAAGAGTTTCCTGGTCGGGCTGACCGATAACGCTCCACATATTGAGCTGAACGTTTTCAAGATATTCAACTACGAACTCGCCGTTTTCATCTCTCGGAAGGTCGTCAACGATGCTGTCAATTCCCTGAACTTCGGGAGGGTTTTTATCTCCGCAGCTTACAAGGCCAAGCATAATAGTTGTACTCATAACAGCCAAGATAGTAAGCAAGCTGATAATTTTCAAAATTTTATTTTTCATAAAAAACATTCCTTTCTTTTAAAATGATCTTCCTTGATTCAAGCCATCTCGCTCACCCTCATCGATATGGTGAACGTCAACGACAAGATCCCCAAAGATCAAATTTATCAAATTTTGCCTGTTTGGAGTAAACATTCCAAAAACGTAAACGACTCCGAAAATAACGCTTATCCACAAAATTATGGAAGCAAGCGATATAGTCGAATCGGGGTTTACGGGCACAAGCATTGCCTCATATCCTCCGTTAAACGGTGGGAAGAGGTAAAGTATGAATGCGATCGGAATAAATCCGATGCAATCTATGACGGTCTTTATAAGGGGAACGTACCATTCGTTCGCCTCACCGTCCATTCTCACAACGCCGAGTCCAAGAAGCTTATAACCGACTGTTTTTTCGTCCTTGAACAAATACTTGGGGATGAGCAAAACTATGAAGCAAGCTATAAATATCGAAATTATGAGTGTGATATTCGTATATCTTGCCTCTGCGCAGTAAGCCTCCTTATATGCGCGATAGTGAGTTGAATAATACGGCTCGCTTTGCAAAATCAAAGCCTCCGCTTCGTCAAGCATATATGAGTAGGCATTATAGTATGCCTCGTAATACGTAGCTCCCGTCTGTCCAACCGAATCGCTTGGGTTAACGAACAGATAGTGAAAGAGATAATACGCAACCTGTGTATTCAAAATGGGAATCTCGGATACGCTCTCGTCAAATGTGAACATAAAGGTCGCATCGTTGCCGAATGATTTTTTATAGATATCAAACAAGGTGTCTCTGACCTCAATTTTCATATCCTCATTTTCCTTGAGATAACGGGTATAAAAATAAGCAACGTTATCGGTTTCCGCAGAATGCACTCCCTCTCTTCTTACGTCGTGATCGGGTTCAAAGTGGAAATCCGGCTGTTGCTTGTTACCGAACATATCGTACGAAAGGCAAATTGCTCTGTACAAATTTTTAAGAACAACAACGTCGGTGTTAGCTCTCATTCCATCCACGTATTCAACAATGTGAGTGTCCCTCGTAAGCTCTTCATAATAAGTGATCTCATCCCGAAGGGCTGCATCGGCTTCTCTGTATGCCGAGGTATTTTGGGTGATCATAAAGATACCACCGAAAATAATCTCGGCAACGAGAGCAACCAATATCAAATTTATCACGCAACCAACAAAGCGTTTGCTGAGCTTGGCGGGTGAAGATCTCCTTAGAGTTTCGATATTAGATTCAAAGAATTTCACTTTTTATTAGTCTTCAAGGAATTCGCAATATACGGGGGATGCGGGAATCTTCTTTGCAACCTCGTTTGCATCTGCGGTTGCGAAGTAGTTGGAATAAGTTACGTCACAGCTGAAGTTATAGAAACCAACGTGGGATGCTGCAGGCTGTCCATTTTCCATAAGGATCTCCAATTCAGAGCTGAGCTGGAAGGATCCCATATAATTACCGTTTACGTAAACGTGGAAGTCAGCACCGTTACGAGCTACACCGAGCTTAAAGGTTGTGCCGAACGTAATTGTCTGATCACCTGTGTTCCAAGCATAATCGTGGTGTCTTGCCAAGGAGTTGGTAATTCCCTGCTCCCAAGCCCAGTGACCGCCCTTAGCGACTTCGGCAACACCGAATTCGTTCCAGTTAAGGTTGTCCTGACCCTTAATAAGAGTTCCGTCGGGACCGTAAGTATCTGTCAAGCCGATGGAAGCGTTAAGGAAAAATGCTACCATTGTTTCAACATCGTTTTCATCCTCGTACTGAGCAACGATACCGATTTTGGGCCATCTGTCATCCCACAATACTTCGTGGAGAGTGATGTCAGTTTCTACATACCACTGAGTTGAATAGATATCAGCAATATAGTAGAAGTTTGTGATACCGGAGCATGTTCTGAATGATCCTGTCTGCTTTGCTTCATCCCATTCGTTGGAAAAATCATCATCGAGGGGGATCATAGAAAGCTCTCTATCGATAAATACTTTTGAAACAACGATCTCAAGTGTGCAGGATTTTGTATTGTCCACGTTGGAGGTAACAGTGATAGTTACTGTACCGGGAGCAATAGCCTCTGCTCTCTTACCGTTGATTTTAACTACTTCGGGATTGCTTGATTCATAAGTGCAAGCTCTCTGAGCAGCGCTGAGAGCACTTGTACCCTTGATCTCATAAAGATTTGTGAGCAAAAGGGACTCGCCAATCTTTAACGTACTTGAAGCCTCTATCGCTACCAAGGACTCGATGGGGCTTGCGGGTTCTGTGGGTTTAGTGTCATTACAGCCGGTTACTACCAAGCACAAAATGCATGCCAAAAGACACAATGATACTGATGCAATTATTTTTTTCATAATTACAGTTATAATAATCAACCGTACCCTTGATTATTATTTCTCCTTTTTAAAATTTTTTCCGTCGGTACAAAACGTTTTTTTAGGGCATCCTTAAAAGGATTCTTGGGTCTTTTATTTCCCAAGCGTAAACTCGGCTTGCCCCACTACCTAATAAATAGGGTAACTTGTATACCTATACATATATATTCTATCATAAAAGTCTATATAAAAAAACCTTTTAGATTGCACAAATAGGTGTAAAATATTCTCATTTTATCTCTATTTTCTACAATTCATACAAATCGCCCACGACATTTTGTACAATCTTAACAATAATTTGTTTTTTACCCCTTTACAAGAATAAAAAAATATGTTAAAATATATTCAACGCATTAAAAGGAGGGCGAAATATGTACATCAGCGCGTGGGGAGAAGAGATAATAACCGACAATATTTTCGTCAATAATTATCTTGACGTCGTTATGGCGGGCATCACACACCCCAATCCGAACTACAGAATAATGCATAACGTTTCAAAACAGTTTCCTTACGATTATTATGTTTTCGAATATGTCGTAAAAGGTATGGGATACATTGAAACTCCCGAGGAAAAATACGTTGTTAAGGGCGGAGATTTCTACTTTTTGAATAAGCAACGTTACCACATATACTATGCCGATCCAGACGATCCCTACGAAAAAATATTCATCGTGCTCAAAGGCAGCTTTGTGGATTTTTTGGTAGAAAATCATCTCTCAAACGACAGCGTTTATATCAAAAAATGCAATTTGAACAATCTTATGAAACACATCATAAATCTCTTGAACAGAGATGGACCGATAAATTACGATAAGCTTGCAAGCGCAGTCCTCGATCTTTTTCAGCTTGCCTTCCCCTCTCCGTATCAGAGCAATCAGACCACCAAGCGAGTGCCCGAAATGATCAAAAACTACATTGATGCTCACATCACGGAAAAAATAACTCTTGAGGACATCAGCAATGCGCTTTATATAAGCAAATCACACATCGAGCGCGCATTCAAAAACGAATATCATCAAACTCCACTTGCTTATTGCGCAAATCAAAAGATAGCGCAGGTCGCTTCAATGCTTGCCACCACGAACTATTCGCTTACGCAAATATCTCAGCAACTCGGCTTTTCGGATGTAAAATATATGTCAAAAAGCTTCAAAAAGATCAAGGGAAAGTCGCCTATGCAATATAGGCGTGACAAGCTCACAAAAAAGGCGGGTAGACAGTGAGGTACAAATAAAACGCAAATACCACCTGCAAATTGCAGGTGGTATTTTTATATCCTGTTTAATTATTATTTTACATTTAATATTTTGCTATATGTATTAAAGGGATCTTACAAACTTGTCAAATGCTTTTTGACCTTCTTCATTTCGTTTGAAAACACCTGCATCACACAAAACTTCACGGAATACTTTACCTATTTCCTGCTCAAGAATTGTTCTTGCGTTTTCAACAGAAAATTCAGGATATCTTTCAAGAACTTCACGTGCCCATACTGCATGAGAAGCTGTTTCGGGAATATCATCAAGGGATTCTCCATTAAGCATTGCTTTTTCAAGAACAGCTATCTCATTTGCAAGACGTGCCGGCAATACGGCAAGTCCCATAACCTCAATCAAGCCAATATTTTCTTTTTTTATATGATGAAGTGTAGGATTGGGGTGGTAAAGCCCAAGGGGTCTTTCTTCAGTTGTAAGATTGTTACGAAGAACAAGGTCACAAACGTATATATCTCCATTCTTTCTTGCAATAGGAGTGATTGTATTATGCGGAACACCGTCAGTTTCAGCAAAAACGTTTGCTTCTGCATCACTATAGTTTCTCCAATTTGTGAGAACAAGGTCGCAGCATTTAGCAAGCTCCTCACGATCACTTGAACTAACTCGGATAACGGACATAGGCCATTTCACTATACCTGCTTTTACATTAGGATAGCCATTAATTTCAAACTCTCGCTCTATTTCAGCCTTTTCCATAGCGAAGGTGTATCTGCCGCCTTGGAAATGCTCGTGGCTCAAAATTGAGCCTCCTACGATGGGCAAATCAGCATTTGAACCCACAAAATAGTGTGGGAATTGATCCACAATATCAAACAGCTTTCCAAAAACGGAGTAATCTATTTTCATTGGAACGTGCTTTGAATTAAATACGATGCAATGCTCGTTATAATAACCGTAAGGAGAATACTGAAGCTCCCATTTTTCATCGTTTACAACGATGGGAATTGGTCTTAAATTCTGTCTTGCAGGGTGAGTTGCATGTCCTGCAAAACCAGCATTTTCAGAGCAAAGCTGACACTTAGGATAACTACTTGCCTTCTGCAATTTAGCTGCTGCAATATCTCTTGGGTCCTTTTCGGGCTTTGAACGGTTGATTGTAATATCCAGCGTACCGTAATCACAATCATAAGTCCAAACAAGGTCCTTAGCTATTCTCTCTGCGCGAACGTAATTTGTGTTTTTACTATATTCGTAATACCAGTCGGTAGCTTCTTTGGGGTTGATTGCATATCTACATTTAAACTCTGCAATAACTTCTCTTGGCATTGCAGTAAGTAATCCCATAATCTTGGTATCAAACAAATCGCGAGAATTAGTTGTATCAGCAATAATTTCCTTTTCACATGCATAATCGATGATGGGAGCAAGAATTGCTTCAATGCTATCAACATCGGATGCGATTGCGTTGTCATCCCACTCACCAAGCTCTATTGCATTCATAATCGCATTGCGAGCAACTATAATGTCATCTTCTGTTATTAAATTTTTTTTCACACTGTAATTAATCAAGGTTTGAATTGAATTGCAAATCATATATATCTCCTTTATTTTTTATTATCAATCAATTCGTCCATAAAATATGCACGGCTATAAGCTTTATTGCCAAATTCATCGGCAAGAGTAATTCTAATATATTTGTGTTTATTAGGACCATCTTTAGATAGATTGAAATACCAATCTATATCAAACTCAACTTCATTTAGCAATTCACCTTCAGCTCTTTTAGAATAAAGTTGTCTACAGTCGGTAGATAGACCAACGAATCCCACAGGAGAAGTTACTATTTTCACAATGCTTCCTTCAATTGATATTTCATAAAATTCAGGTCCCGTAGAAGCATAAAAATCGCCGTTTTTCAACGATTCAAATATATTATCATAGGTCAATTTTTCTGCATTTATCATTATAAATCCACCAAAACAGTCCCACAATTTATGAGCATCGTCAGTTGCTAACGGAAGAATTCGCTCTCCCTTACGCAGTAAATCATCAAAGGGCTTAGCTGAGTCAAAATAACCGTTTCTTGCGCATCCGGTATTATAAAGTTCAATTCCCCACAAATCTTTTAAATCAATATAGTCAGAATAATCCTGCAAAGACCAAACGGGATGATTGTATGAAACCAAACACCCTTCATCATTTGCCATTTGAATAACCTTGTTAACGTCATCAACGTTATAAATGCGATTATACTTTTTTTCTTCCTGCTCTGCAGTAATGTAATCATAAGAATGATTCAACCACATTTTAGGTTTATCGAAAGTGTTAAAGCAGGATTTTTTCTCATCCGGAGAATAAATGTTTAAATGATAGGTTTTAGAAAAGAAGAAATCGCAATCATTTCTTTGATTAGTACTTATTTCCGTTGACGTTATTGCCACAAAATTCTCGTCTGTCAATTCGGGGTGAGGAACCATAATCTCGTGGTCAGTAAACGCAACAACAGAATATCCCTTTTCCATATACATCTTTTTGACTTCTTCAGGGGTAAACTCACCATCTGAAACAGTGGTGTGAACGTGCAAATTTGCTTTATAAAATTTTCCTTTGTTAGGTAATAGATATTTTTTCATCAATTATCCCTCCTTTGAAATCGTATTTATAAATTGATATTGCATTTCGTATTCTTATGACAATTATATTTATATTCTATCACGGTTTTATAAGTTTGTAAAGTATAAAAATAAAAATATACCAACTTTTCATTTTACTAATTGACAAAAATATAGAAAAATGATATAATACACTAAAGTTTGATAAATAAATAGATAAATAAATTACAAACTATATGAACATTAAAGGAGATTTATTATGGCAAGATTCGTACTCAACGAAACATCTTATCACGGCAAAGGCGTGATAGCTGAAATCGCAACAGAAATTAAGGCAAGAGGCTTTAAAAAAGCATTCGTTTGCTCTGACCCCGACCTCATCAAATTTGGTGTTACAAAGAAAGTAACTGACATTCTTGATGGCGCTGAAATCGCTTATGACATCTACTCAAACATTAAGCCCAACCCCACAATCGAAAACGTTCAGAGTGGTGTTGAAGCATTCAAGGTAAGCGGAGCTGATTGCATCGTTGCAATCGGTGGTGGTTCTTCTATGGACACAGCTAAGGCAATCGGTATCATTATCGAAAACCCCGAATTTGCTGACGTTCGCTCTCTTGAAGGTGTTGCTCCCACAAAGAATAAATGCACACCCATCATCGCAGTTCCCACAACTGCAGGTACTGCTGCTGAAGTTACAATCAACTATGTAATCACAGACGCAGAAAACAACAGAAAAATGGTTTGTGTTGACGTTCATGACATTCCCGTAGTAGCAGTTGTTGACCCCGATATGATGGCTTCTATGCCCAAGGGACTCACAGCAGCAACAGGTATGGATGCTCTTACACACGCAATCGAAGGTTACATCACAGCAGGCGCTTGGGAAATGAGCGATATGTTCCACATTAAAGCTATCGAGCTTATCGCAAAGCATCTTCGTGGTGCAGTTGACAACACTCCCGAAGGACGCGAAGGAATGGCTCTTGGACAGTACATCGCTGGTATGGGCTTCTCTAACGTTGGTCTTGGTATCGTTCACTCCATGGCTCACCCTCTTGGAGCTCTCTATGATACACCCCACGGCGTTGCTAATGCAATCATTCTTCCCACAGTTATGGAATACAATGCACCTGCAACAGGTGAAAAATATAGAGATATCGCAAAGGCAATGGGCGTTTGCGGCGTTGATGCTATGACTCTTGAAGAAGCAAGAAAAGCAGCTATTGATGCAGTTAAACAGCTCTCCACAGACGTTGGTATCCCCGCTGACCTTAAGGAAATCGTTAAACCCGAGGACGTTGACTTCCTTGCTCAGTCCGCATTTGACGACGCTTGCCGTCCTGGTAACCCCAGAGCAACTAGTGTTGAAGAAATAAAGGAACTTTACCTTAAGCTTATGTAATTAATACATAAATAAAATCACCAAGCATATCAAATGCTTGGTGTTTTTTATTATTCTATATCAGCAATCGTAAGACCGCATGCCTTTAACAAATTATTAGTATTTTTAAAAGAATCCGTCGCAATTATCTCACCAATATCATTTTCAACCCAAACTTCATTTACATTTGACTTGACGTAATATTTTCTAATGGTTGTCATAATCGCTTGAAAGCTTCCATATGCTTGAAAAGAATTTGTATTAGGTTTTAAATTAAACAATCTAAGCAAATTGCGTGAATTGTTCCAGAGGGGATATAATAACTCTCTCCCTTTTTTACTGCAATGAATTTTAAATAATCGGTAAGCTTTTTTTCTGCAATTGCTTTTACAAATTGCTCTTTTGTTATATCTTCCTTAAATCCGACTCTTGTAGGCAAGCACAAATTTTACTATTTCTATAATTAATCCTTTAAAAAGGAGAAGCAAGCTTCTCCTTTTTTTTTATATGTATTTTATTTTCTAATACTTACTTCAGTTGCCTTATCGAAGATATGAATTGCTTCTTCATCAAGACCGAGAATAATTTCGCTCTTTCTTGCAGGGTTCTTCTTAAGCTTTGCAGAAGCAACGATGCTTGTGGGTCCCTTTTCAAGATGCACTTCTGCATTCTTGTCAAGGTCTGCGTAAATAATTGTTTCGTTACCAAGAGCTTCAATAACTTCAACTCTTGCAGAAACGCTCATATCATTTGCTGTGTCAAGAACCTTAAGGTCACCGGGACGAATACCCATAACGATATCAAGTCCTGAACCAATCTTCTTTTCATCAAAATTAGCAAGTGCTTCCTTTGAAAGTTGAATTGTCTGATTATTAGCAAATGTTATCTTACCATCGGGAGTGATTCTACCGTCAAAGAAGTTCATCTGAGGTGTGCCAATAAAGCCAGCAACAAATGTGTTGATGGGATGATCGTAAAGCTCCTGAGGTGCGCCGATCTGCTGAACGAAGCCATCTTTCATAACAACAATTCTTGTACCCATTGTCATCGCTTCAACCTGGTCGTGAGTTACGTAAATAAATGTTGCACCAAGCTGATCGTGAAGCTTGATAATCTCACTTCTCATTGCTGCTCTGAGCTTTGCGTCAAGGTTTGAAAGGGGCTCGTCAAGAAGGAACACCTTGGGATTTCTTACGATTGTTCTACCAAGTGCAACTCTCTGACGCTGACCACCGGAAAGCGCCTTGGGCTTTCTCTTAAGGTATTCTTCAATAGCAAGAATCTTTGCAGCTCTTTGAACCTTTTCATCAATTTCCTGCTTTGTGTATTTTCTCATAACGGGAATTGTATTTCCATTATCGTCAAGCACAGGGTTGCCTGCCTTGTCTCTCTTTACGTCAGCTACCTTACGAAGCTTAAGACCGAATGCCATATTGTCATATACAGTCATATGGGGGTAAAGAGCGTAGTTTTGGAATACCATCGCGATATCTCTATCCTTGGGAGCGATATCATTAACGATCGTATCATCGATCCAGATCTCACCGTCAGTGATTTCTTCAAGACCTGCGATCATACGAAGTGTTGTAGATTTACCACAACCAGAAGGACCAACGAATACGATGAATTCCTTGTCCTGAATTTCCATGCAGAAATCGGAAACAGCGGGTTTTTGATCTTTTGCAGCTTTTTTGTCTGCGTTGTCATAGATTTTGTACACGTGTTTAAGTGTTACTGTTGACATATTTTTCTCCTTTTGCGTTACTTTTGGCCGCACTTCTCGGTAGCAATTCTCTGCTCCTGCGGTTTTCCTCAAACGCGTTTTATTTTAAATATATTGAAATATATTTAACAAATTAATAAGTGATCTTTCTTGTGAATATAATTTCACAATTTAAAGAAAGGTTGATCACGCCTTTTCTCTCTTTAAATTCTTTTACTTCATGAACATATGATGGCAAGCATTGTCAACTAAAAAGCAGAATTTTTCTTCATTTTCAAATTCAACATAGTAATTGCAAATCTCGTTATCAAGTGCAAAGGATTCGTGTCCATCACAAGCGAAAGGAATCTCCTTATTATCACTATTTATTATAGTATAACACACATTACATCCGTTGTCAATAATGGCATATTTCACAAAAAAATCGAAAATATATGGATATATTGCCTTAGTTCTCTCGTTTGCACGCAGAACAAAGGTGATGGACTCGTCATTTTGTTCTACAAGCTCAAATTCTCCATTTCTGCAAAATCCATGCTTTTGAATACCGAAGTAAACTCCTTCATAAACAAGACGGTTGAAACATGCGAATGGAAAAAGAAGTATCGCACATCCCGACCACTCGCCCGTTTCGTTTTGCCATGCGTGTTCTTTTCCACTGTGTATAACATGTCAATAGGATTTGTTATTTTTTATCATTTCAAATGCACTTTTTTGTGTAAATAAAAAGGAGCAGGTGTATTTGCACCTGCTCCAATATTTCAATTAATTATTTTTTAAAAATCGCAATAAGCTTATTGATAAGTTCGATAAACCATGCAAATACCTTCTGGAAGAAGTTGAGTTCGGGAACTGCAGGAGCTTCGTCTTTAGGTTCTTCATCCTTAGGTTCTTCATCCTTGGGCTCTTCGTCCTTAGGTTCTTCGGGAACATAATCAGGATCTGCTGCTTCACATCTTGTGCAAACACCCTTGTCAAATGCGTGACCAAGAGCTTCGCCCTGTGTTTCGCCACATTCGCACTTAGCAGGCTCTGTACAAGTTGCATCAGAGAATGCGTGTTCGTGAGGAGCTTCTACTTCAGCAGTAATCTTATAGAAGTAGTTTCCGCCATCAGTTGTTGAACCACCGATAATATATGCACCTGCAGGAACTGTAAGTGTTGATACGCAAAGGTCATTCTTCGATGCCTTTTCTTCAGTTACAGCAACAAGATTGCCTTCCATATCATAAATAGCGATTTCTCTACCGTCGCCACCAACACCCCAGTGGAATGTAAGTGTTGTTTCAGCTGTTGTAACGATCTGAACGTAGTTCTTAAGACCACCGTTACGAACTGCTGCTTCACCTTCACCGTTGTTGCAGAATGCGGAAGCACCACCGAAGTTCATTCTATGTGTGGATGTCCAGTCATCAGCTGCGAAAGTTTTAGCATTTGCATCTGTTCTATACTTATTGCTGAGATGGCAAGCAAATACACCATTAACTACCTTAACTTCACCGTCGAAGAGTGAGTACTGAGCGATACCTTCAAGAGCTGCTGCATCAAGAACGTATGTACCGGAAGTCATCACATTAACTTCGCCAAAGTCGAAGTGTGCCTGGCAAACTGAACAATCAGCGATTGTTTTGCCTGCCGCATCAGCTGTAGGAAGTGTATTTACGAATGTAAGAACATGACCGAGAGCATCAGCTAATTTTGCGTTACAAACTGTACATGTCTGAGGAACATCACAAGTAGGAGCTGCACCCTCTGTATGACCGAGAGCAGGGCTCAATTCCTTTTCACAATCCAAGCACTTTTCAGGATCTGTGCAAGTTGCGGGAGATTTATTTTCGTGTACACAAGCACTAGGATCTGCTTCACCGCAAAGTGTGCATGCGCCATCTACAAAATTATGATCACAAACTTCAGCTACCCAAGATACTTCAACCTTGAAAATGTAGTTAGAGTTTACAGGAGAAGCAAGTCTATATGTACCTGCAGCAGAAATTGACATTGTGTCAAGATAAAGCTGATTGCTGTCTGTAGGCATTGTGGACTGAGCTATTTCATTACCATCAGCATCCCAAATTGTGAGATATCTGTCAGCACCACCGGATACCCACCAAACCTTAACGGTTGCAGCAGCGGGAACTGTAAATACGATATGGTTCTTGGAGGAATCGGATTTACCACCCAAGTTAAGTCTTTGACCTGTCTTATAGCCATCGCTAAATGTCTTTGAGCTGGAATCGATCTTTGTCTTCGCACTCAAAACAAGTGTAAAGAAATCATCTGTTCCGGCAGGAATCTGCTGACCATCAGTAAATGAGCCTGCAGCAGCTGCTTCAAGAGCACTTGCTTCAAACACCATAGTTACTGTTTCAGAAGCAGCATTTGCTGTGATTGCGCTCAAACTCATAATTACTGTCATAACCACGAGAACGAGAGATAAAATTTTGCTTGTGTTTTTCATAAGCTTTCCTTTCAAATTTTGTGCCTTTCGGCAATGTAGTTAATAAATCAAACTTAAAAAGCACACACTTTTCAAGTTATTTTTATTACATTAATTAGTATAAAACTTTTTTTAGTGAATGTCAATATTTTTTAGTCAACTTTCACATTTTTCGCCCATTTGCACAATTTATTTTATGGTTTTTGTATAAAGTGCAAAGAAAATTATGGATTGTTCATAAAAAATTGATATTTATAAAAATGCTCAAAACAAAAAAACCTTGCAGTACTCTGCAAGGTTTTCTATGGTGCCGGTGATCGGGGTCGAACCGATACGGTATCGCTACCACTGGATTTTGAGTCCAGCACGTCTGCCAATTCCATCACACCGGCATTCAACAAATGGTATTGTATCACAAACACAAGAAAAAATCAAGTACTTTTTTAAATATTTTTTAAAATTTTAACAAAATAATTGTTGACATATCGCCAAAAAAGGTATAGAATTATCCTATATGCGAAATCAATCAGGGAGGAACAAAATATGGAAAATAGAGATGAAATTTTTGAAAAGCTTAATTCCCTGCTTTTAGATAAAAAATATGCTGACTTTATGCATCTTATAGATGAGTTGAATGATATTGACGCAGCCGAATATTTGACATCGCTTCCAGATGAAGCAACTTTAAGTGTATTCAGAATGCTCAAAAAGGACACCGCAGCAGGCATTTTCTCATTTATGGATATTGATATGCAAGAAACCATCATAGGTAGAATGAGCGATAGCGAAATTGCTATGATCATAGAAGATCTTTTCGTCGATGACGCGGTAGATATTCTTGAGGAACTCCCTGCCATTATGGTAAAGCGCATTCTAAAGCTTTCTCGTCCTGAAACAAGAACTTTGATAAATAAATTCCTTTCATATCCAGAGGATAGCGCCGGCAGCGTTATGACCGCTGAATTCATCGACCTTCACAAAGAGATGACAGTAGCGGGGGCTATCAACAACATCAGAAGAAAAGGTATTGATAAGGAAACAGTTTACGTTGCTTATGTAACAAATGAGTCACGAGTGCTTGAAGGAATTGTTTCTTTGAAGGATTTAATTTTTGCTGAGCCCGATGCACTTATTGGTGACATTATGGACACTGAAATTCTTTGCGCCAATACTCTTGATCACCAAGAAGAAGTTGTTGCAATGATTCAGAAATACGATATGCTTGCACTCCCCATCGTTGACAAGGAAAATCGTCTTGTCGGTATCGTAACGGTTGACGACGCTATCGACGTTATCGAAGAAGAGGCTACCGAGGATATCGAAAAGATGGCTGCTATCGTACCGGGCGACAAACCATATATGCGCTCAGGGGTATTCGAAATTTGGAAAACAAGAATTCCATGGTTGCTTCTGTTGATGCTTTCAGCTACCTTTACAGGTCAGATAATTGCAAGTTTTGAAAGCAGACTTGCTGCAATTCCCGTTCTTATTGCCTTTATCCCCATGCTTATGGGTACCGGTGGTAATAGTGGCGGTCAATCTTCTGTAACAATTATCCGTGGTCTTGCAGTCGGCGAAATTGAAAACTCTGATATTTGGAAAATTATTTGGAAAGAAACTCGCGTGGCTTTACTCTGCGGTATAGTTCTTTCGGTTTGTAACTTCATAAAGATAATTTTGGTTGACAATCTTATCTTCCATAATGAAGTTTCTTTAGCGGCAAATCTTGTTGTATCTCTTACACTTATTGCTACAGTTGTGGTAGCAAAAATAGTTGGTTGTGCCCTTCCCGTTGCAGCAAAGAAAATCGGTCTTGACCCCGCAGTTATGGCAAGCCCCTTTATCACAACAATCGTTGATGCCGTTTCACTTTTGATCTACTTCGCAATTGCAACACTTATACTTTTATAAAAACATCCGTCAAGTATTTGTAAATTACTTGACGGATTTTATATTATAACAAAAAAGGAGATGCATTTGCATCTCCTTTTGGCGTGCCATGAGGGATTCGAACCCCCGACCTTTTGGTTCGTAGCCAAATACTCTATCCAGCTGAGCTAATGGCACATATCGCTATCTGCGACTCATATATATTAACACAAATATATCAATTTGTCAAGCATATTTTGAAAATATTTCTAAAAAATTTTATTAATTTCTATTCCATTTTTGAATTTTTTGTGTTACAATGTATTTGTTATTTTGTATAATTGGAGGTTTTGTATGAGTTCTTTCACTTCTCTTGAAGAATTTTCACCCGACGTTCAACAATTTGCCATATACAAGCGCACAATCCAAGGGTGCTCTGAAAAAACTGTAAATGAATATATGCTTGACCTTCGCACGTTCTTTAGATATCTTTTAGCTCAAGAACAAGGTATTGAGATTGATTCGGATGATTTTCTCAAGATCAACGTAACCCCCATTAATGCTAAATATCTTTCTCAAATCAAAACCGAACAAATTTACGAATTTCTTTTCTACACGGGAGATACGAGAAAAAATATGTGGAGCGCCAAGGCACGCAAGCTTTCCGCCATCAAAGGTCTTTACAAGTTTTTCACCGTTAAGCGCAACTATTTTGAAGAAAATCCCGCTATAAATATTGAATCTCCAAAGCGCCAAAAGACACTACCAAAATTTTTATCACTCGATGAATCGATAATGTTACTTCAGGCTATTTTAGATGACCAAGAATCAAATACCAAAGAACGTGACTATTGCATCGTAACTCTTTTCTTGAATTGTGGTATGCGTCTTTCTGAACTGGTTGGAATCAGCCTAAATGACATTGATCGCGATTTTCGTTCCCTTCGCGTGCTTGGTAAAGGCAACAAAGAAAGAATTATATATCTTAATGAGGCTTGTCGAAAAGTGCTCCACGATTATTTAGAAATACGTTTGAGTCCAAAATACGAAAACGTTCAAACAAAGGCGCTCTTTTTGAGCCGTCTTAACAAACGAATCAGTGTAAAAACTGTTCAATGGATGGTTTATAAATATCTCGACCTTGCGGGCCTTGAAGCAAAGCATTTCTCAGTCCACAAACTACGTCACACCGCCGCAACCCTTATGTATCAAAGCGGTAACGTTGATGTCCGTGTGCTTAAAGACATTCTCGGACATGAGCAGCTTAACACAACACAAATTTACACACACGTTTCAAATGAAAATATGCGAAATGCAATGGAACAAAATCCTCTTGCAAAATTAAAAAAAGATGATCAATAAAAAAACCGTGTTTCTAAACACGGTTTTTCTTTTTAAATTCAAATTGAGAGAGTATAACAGCCAAGAATATCATTCCTGCGCCAATATATTCTTTATAGGTTAATTGTGTACCAAGCATAATTACTGCGCCGAGAAGCCCAAAAACTGACTCCAGGGATAGTATTAGCGATGCAACTGCAGGATGCACATTTCTCTGCCCCACAATCTGCAAGGTATAAGCAATTCCGCTTGAACATATACCAAGATACAAGAATGGCAGAATATGAGTGAAAACATCTCCCCAAGGAATCGGTGATTCCAAAAGAAATGCACACGCACCGTTTATCACAAAAGCTACAAAAAATTGCATACACGACATTCTGATGCAATCGCACTTTGGTGCAAAATGGTCGATAGCCAATATGTGTATTGGATAAATAGCAGCGCTGAGAATAATCCATATATCAGATGGCACAACTCCAACATCTTCTTTAATACATAGAAAATAGAAGCCAATTACTGCAATAAATATAGATATCCAAACATTGAGTTTTACTCGTTTTCTCAAAAACAAGGCATAGATTGGCACTAAAACAACGTAAAGAGCCGTAATAAATGCCGCTTTGCCACCCGATGTTCCTTGATTTATACCCATCTGCTGAAAAACGGATGCAACAGAAAGGATAATTCCTGTGACTATACCACCAATTATTTCAGATTTTGTAAGGTCAATTCCCTTTTTGCTAATAAGCTTTCTTCCGTTTTTGTTCGCTTTATCAAAAATCATAATCACGAAGAAAAGGAAGAATGCACCGATAAACCACCTAACCATACCAACGGTAATTGGCGGTATATCAGCCACAAGATCCTGCGCAACGAAGGCAAATCCCCATAAAAATGCTGCTAAAAATAATAGCAGCATTGATATATATTTATTATTTTTCATATTTTATTTTTTCCACCTATATACTCTTGTTTCATAGGGCTTAAGTGTTGTACCATCAAGCTTATCATAGTTTGAAAGTAAAAGCTCAGCACTATCAAGATCAAAACCGGATGGAACATTCCATTTCTTTGCTTTTTCAGTAAATGAACATACTACAAGAATTCTTTCCTTATCATCTTCACGAGAATATGTATAGAAGGAAGAAGAAAGCTTACCGTATTCTTTATAATCACCGTATCTTACGCTTGAAAGCTCTTTTCTAAGCTTGATTGCATGGCGATAGAAATTCAAAACAGAGTTTTTGTCATTTTCCTGATCTGCAACGTTGATTTCTTTATAGTTCTCATTTACATAGAACCAAGGTGTGCCGGTTGTAAAGCCTGCATTTGCTTCTGAACTCCACTGAACAGGTGTACGCGCAGAATCACGAGAGCCATCCCACAATCTCTTAAGACGCTTTTCAGGGGATTTATTAGTAGCCACGTTATTATACTGCCAACGAGTCTGAACATCCTCATACATTTCGGGATCGCTTGGATACCAGTTGGTCATACCAATTTCCTGACCCTGATAAATAAACGGAGTTCCCTTTTGGAAGAGATATGAAACTGCAAGCATCATAGCACTCTCTTTTTGGAATTTTTCACTTCCGTAACGGGAAACCATTCTTGGATGGTCGTGGTTTTCGATATAAAGCATATTCCATCCCTTGCCCTCAAGCTTATCCTGCCATTTTGTATAGCATTTCTTAAGTTTGCGAAGATTGAATGGCATATGATAATAGTCAGTCATAAAGCAGTCTGCTTCTTGAGTTGAGAACTGAATAAACATATCAAGAACAGGATTATTATTCTCGTCGATATACTCAAGCGCTTTTTTAGGAGTAACCATTGGAGATTCCGCAAGTGTCATACAATCGTATTTTGAGAATACATCACGATGGAATTCCTCAAGATATTTATGAAGATTAGGACCATGATTGAACATAAATATACCCTTTGATGCAGGCATAATATGGTCATCAGGAAGTCCTTCGGGCTTTGAAATGAAAGTGATAACGTCTTCTCTAAAACCATCAACACCCTTATCGAGCCAGAAGCGAAGAATATTCTTTACTTCTTCACGCACAAGGGGGTTATCCATATTCAAATCTGCCTGCTGAATTGCAAAGAGATGCATATAATATTCCTGACGAACCTCATCCCATTGCCATGCTTTACCCTCAAAAAGTGAATCCCAGTTATTAGGAAGTTTACCATTGGGCTTTGCAGGACGCCAAATATAATAATCGGTATAAGGTTCTATTCTCTGACGGCTCTTTTGGAACCATTCGTGTTGGTCACTTGTATGGTTAACAACAAGGTCCATAATAACCTTCATTCCTCTTTCGTGCGCACCGTTAAGAACCTTTTCGAACGCTTCCATACCGCCAAATTCTTCAGCGATATTATAATAATCTGAAATATCATATCCGCAGTCAATTCCGGGTGAGGGGTACAATGGTGAAAACCAAATGCCATCGCAACCTAGTGATTTTATATAATCGAGCTTTTCATAAACACCCCAAAGGTCGCCCATACCGTCACCATCGCCATCCTTGAATGAACGAGGCCAAATCTGGTAGAAGACCATATCTTTATACCATCTTTTCTTTTCCATAATTGTCTCCTTTGACAAATTAATTACATTATTTATATTATATCATTTTTTGCACAAAAGTCAATCACAAAATTAGTTTAAATTCAACAATTTTGAAAAGCTTTCGCCAAGTATCAAACGCCAGCTTTCTTCATTATGTGGTTTTTCTGTATCATAAGTTTCAAATATCTTTTCTTCGGGATAACCATATTTTTTAAGTGTTCCCTTCATTACCTTAGACGAACCTATAAGCAATCTTTCAAGAGGATCACCTTCTCCACAATATATATGAATTTTAGGCAATTTTTCACTATTTTTTGCAAAATTCTTTTTTGAAAAATAGTTTTCAAATGCACTCATTTCATATAAACCATAGGCAGGAGAATAAGATAAAACATACTTATAAAATCCCATTTCACGCAAACCGCAATAAAACGCAGCAATTCCACCCATAGAAGCGCCACCGATACCGATATTATCTTCTTTAATGCAGTATTTTCCTTTGATAAAGGGATGTAATGTCTGCTTCACAAAATCGTCAATATTTTCAAGGTGACCGTGTGAATAATCTTCGTCAGGCAAAGCGGTTGCCAAAGGTGAAAGTTCTCCAAAATCTGCAGGATTCATAAAAAGCTCTTTATCTCGATATTTATCGGCATTATCAATGCCAACCACGATGATATTTTTGCCGTATTGACGATTAATCTCGCTTAAAACAACATCCAACTGCCACGAGCCGTAAGGGTCACCATTATCAGTGTAATGACCTGTGGATCCATAGAGATTTTGAGCATCAAAAAAATACAAAATATCGTGTGGAGTTACTCCATCATAGGTAGAGGGCACAAAGACACTTATTTTTTTGCTCAAATCATCACGGTGTGAAAGATTTTTTTCATCTCGAAGCAAGAAATTTTCTACACTTCCAGTTTTATCAATATCTTTTGCAAATAAATAGGTTAATTCTTTTCCCATTCCTTCATTGTTTTTATACTCTATGCCAAGAGAAAGCGCGCCTGGATATACTATACTTGTATTTTCACCCAATCCATTTTCAAAACGCAAACTATCATATCTAAGATTATCAAAATTAAAAATATAATCTCCGTCAGTATCAAGATCGGTGAGCATTATTTTTGCCCCGTCAACAGAAGCATAAACCTCTTTCCAATTTTTAGAATTTCTAAAATAAATTTTGGACATAGAATACCTCCATCATCATTTAAAAACATAACTGCAACTTAAAAAGTTGCAGTTAATCAAATCAAGTCATTATTTATTACTCAATAGTAATTATTTTTCCCTCAGTAATTGAAGAGTGCGCAGGAATACCCCATTCGGAAGTAAAGGTAATAGTAGTGTCACTATTTCCTGTCTTAATAATCTTAAACGTTAACTGATTCGGAGTCCCTTTGCTTTCAGGATATATTGTATCAGTCAACAACTTTTCACCTGTATTAATAACAACTCCACAATATCCCTTAACTGTGGACTCGTCACGAACTGTCAAGGTAATTGTATATTCGCCCGCTTCAGTCAAATTACATTTAACAACACCTGCAACAACTGTAGTATCGATCTCAACATTTGATTTATTAACAGATATGCTAAGATCAAATGAACCTGCCACTATGACATTATTGCCACTTGACTGGTCTTCTGTAAACCAAGCATAAGAAGCCGAGCAAAGCGCAACAATACACAAAATAATACTCAAAACGGAAATAAAAATCCCGTGTGAGAATGCTTTTTCTGTTAACTTTTCATCATTTGTTTCAAAAAGATTCATCAAGATTTTTACCTCCCATTTAGATTTAATATTGTTTAACAACAATAAAAGAACATAAAAAATTTTATGTTCTTTGATTGCCACCCAACTCCCTTTCGGGAGTTGGGGGAATATAATTAAATTTAAATTAATCTGATTTAATTATTTAACTGTTACATTTGCTGTGCTTGTTACAAGATCAGCAATATTATCAGCTGTCAAAGCAACACCATTAATTGTGCAGTTTACAAATGTTACTGCGCCAACAGGATCAACTACGAATCCTTCAGCGAAGTCACAACCTTCGAATGTTGTTGCGTTGTAAGGACGGCAGAATGCATATCCCTGACCTTCACCGAAGTTACAATTTGTGAATACAACTTCCTTGTGAACATCTGAGAAGCTGGTCCAACCGTTGAGTGTGGAGTTAGAAATATATACACCATAATTCTTATTACCACCATCAGAGTTGAATGTATAAATTGTACCATCGATAGTTACATTATCAATATAAACGTCAGCTGTTGCGCTACCCATAAAGATACCACGCATACCGCTATTGATTGTAAGGTTCTTGATTGTGCCGCCAACTGTGTTTACTGCACAGTCCCAAGTATTCCAAGCGTTTACGCCGAGCTTGTGACCATTACCGTCAAGAACGTTTCCTGCAACAGTAACACCTGTTGCACCATAACCACTGTTTGCAGTTGTATTAGATGCATTTACTGTAATATCGTAATTAAGAACTACATTCTTACCAGCGTTAAGTGCTGCATCAAGAGCTACATCACTCTTTGCTGTTACATTACCACCAACGATCAATGTGTTTTGATCGAGCTTGCTACCACCAACAAAATCAAGAACGTTAGCTTCTTCACCGTCAAGGGTTGCTGTGCAGTTATTGATTGTCAATGTGTTGCCTGTACCTTCCATATCGATGAAGTTTGTCTTGCCGGAAACGAAGTTGAATGTGCAGTTAGTAATAACTGTATCAGTGTAGATGTTCAATCCGTTATAGTTGGATTCATCATTACCAAACGTACAACCAACAAATGTCATTGTACCTGTTCCGCTATAAGCGTTGAAACCGTTAATTTCGCAGTTGATGAATTTAACGTCGCCGTTCATTTCATCAAAGTGGATACCACGAAGATCTGTCTTGAAAGTACAATTTTCAAATACAACCTCTTCGCCTGCAGATGTATAACACCAACGAAGAGCTTCGCTTGCCTCAAATGTACAGTTCTTGAATGTACCGTTGATTGTACCGCTTACAGCGTAGCCAGAGTCGTTAGCAAATGTACCACCGATAACTGTAGCACCAGGAAGATTCAAACCTGTTGTACCTGTAAATACTGTACCGGGAGCGCAGTTGATAACTACACCTTCAGCAACGTTGCTGGGGAATGTGTATGTACCTGCGGGAACATATACTTCAGCATTAGGTACCTTAACCGAATCAGTCAATGTTTCGCCTTTGATTACTACTGAATAAGAGCCATCAGCATTCTGATTTGCTTCGTAACCTTCAGCAAGGAAGTTCTTAACGGAGCTGTGTGTAAATGTACCACCATAAACGAGTGTATTCTTTTGATAATCACGAATTTCACCGTTTACAACACCGCCATTGATTGTTAACTTTGCACCACCCTGTGCATCAAGCAAGCAGGATGTCCAACCAAGTGTTGCTGTACCGTCAGCAATTGTGAATTCACCGCCATTAATTACAACTTCACCTGCATAAGAGAAGATTGCTGCATTACCAGGATTGTCATTATGGAACTTACCACCATTGATTGTCAATTTTGCACCGTTACCATAGATAGTATGCTTGCCTGAACGCGCATTGCTGATATTACCGCTTTCAACAGTCAAATCCGCAAAGTTCATAACACCGTTTTCAACAGTTACACCGTCAATTACCATGTCACCATAGTTTCTAACTGTGTAGTTATTTGTTGCTTTAATTGTACCATTACCTTGCAAAACAACATTACCGTAGTTTACAATTGCACTGCTTGCTGTTGAATTGCTGTCATCATAAGTAGCTTGAATAGTAATATTTTTTCCATTCAAATCGATAACAATAGCTGTAGATCTTATTGAATATGTTGTTGCAGGAGCGGGGATAACAAGAGATTCTGTAAGTTCAATATCAGCTGCCAAAACGATATTTGTTTCACCGTTTTCAAGAGCTGCCTGAAGGTCTGCGCCTGTTGTTACTTTGAACTCGGGCATCCAAGCATCTTCGTCGTAATCTTTTCCGAAGCTATCTTCTTCAACACTTGCCTGTGTTGCGAACAAGTTGATACCAAGCTCGATTGTAGGAACAGTTGTGCCACGGTAGTTAGCTTCATTGCCAACTGTTGTGGGCATGTAAACAATAAGAGCTACGTAATCTGTGCCACCAACTTCAAGAGCAGTTGTCTTACCGTTGTAGTCCTTAAGACCCTTTGTAGCACCTGCTGCAGCAATAGCATCTTCACGTGTGTAAGGTGTTGTGGGCTCATCAGCAAGCTCTACAACGCTGAACACGAGGTGATCAGAAAGCTTAAATTCTTTACCTGCTACGTTAATACCAGGTGTTTCATTTGCAACATTTACGCCAAGCTGGTACTTGAGTTCAAGTGAACCAAGGTTAGCAACCTCAAGGTATACAACCTCTACTCTGCCGGGCTCCCAAAGAGCATTCTTGTCAAAAATGTCGTCTTTTCCACCAACTGTATCCCAATCGGTGAGCTTGTCGCCGTCAATCTTAGCGTATTTAAGTTCAACGTCAAGATTGCCTGCTGTGATAATGTTATTTTTACTTGTAACACTATCAGTAAACCATGCGAATGTTGTACCAAGAAGCATTGTGAAGCAAAGTACCATTGACAATACGCTTGTCAACAACGCACGCTTTGTGGACTTGAAATTTTTCATTTCGTCTTCCTCCTAAATAAAATATTATTGATATTATTTGTGGCATAATGATATAATTACCACATTTTATCATATTAATTATATCACTCATATTTCAATTTTGCAACAAAAAACAAAACTTTATATTTTTTCTACAAATTGAACAATGTTCATATAAAACATTGTCTATTTTTTCACAAAAAAGTGGGCAAGATTGCAATCTTGCCCACTTTTAGTATTATTTATGCTTTATTTTCACATTTTTTGGTTTCGTCATTTTGACCAATCAAGTTTTATCAGTTGTCCAACCCTCGCCATGATTTTCATAGGCACGGCTAATTGTAAGGAATGCGCCCGGGTCCGCATGATGTATTATATTCATCAAATCAGAATATTCACGCATACTGAATGAAACTATAATCATTTTCTTTGGTTCTTTAGAATATGCCCCCATTACATCAACCACGGTTGCTGTTCTATCAAGATGCTTGATGATTCCCTTTGAGATAATTTCGTGTTCATTCGAAATAATATGGGCAAGATATGCGCCGTCATTTCCAAGGAACACCTTATCAATCATCATAGCACAAATAAATGCAGATGCAATACCCAAAAGAGAAAGCACCATATCCTTGATTATAAATACACCCAAAATAACGATGAAGGCATCTATTGCAAAGATGATATATGAGCTCTTGATTTTTTTGAACACCTTGCAAAGCAATAAGGCAATAACGTCAACGCCTCCCGTTGAACCGCCCCCCCTGAACGCAATAGCGCAACCAATTCCGACCAAGCCACCACCAAGCACTGTTGCAATAAGCACCGCAACATCGTGATAGTTTGAATTGTGAATGATAAAATATCCGCCGCACACGTTAAGCTCAGGATCAACAAGATATGAACACCAAACGTACATTATGGGATAAAAGATTGTTGATAACAACGTTTTTGCGGCAAAGTCCTTGCCCAAAAAGATTAAGCCCAAAAAGAATAATATCCACGTTAGCATCGTAATGAAGAATTCTTCTCCCAGAGAAAGAGAAAATACATCTCTCAAAAACGAGTCAAGCACAATAGCTAATCCTGAAATTCCACCCGTTACAAGCTCATAAGGAACAAGAAAAACTGCAGTACCAAATGCAAGCATACTTGTTCCAAGAAGTACAAGAATAAAATTTTTAATATGAGTTAACACATCATATTTAGTTACTTTCATATTAACAAATCCCTCCACAAGAGATAAATACTACAGTAGATATTATATACCAACAAGTGATTTTTTGCAACAATTATTTCATATTTTCATTATTTTATTTCGAATTTTTAATCTTTTATATTAGTCATACATAAACGTACCGCATTTTTTGTGCATTTTGCTCAAAATGTGCTTTTTGAAAGGACTTTAAATAAAGCATATATACAAAATTGAGATTTTTTTGTCAAAGCACTTGTATATTTTACCAAAATGCGATAAAATAAATGTGTATGGGAACTAAAAGTTCCAGACCATTTTGTTAAAAATATTTTTAAAACGGAGGACATTAAAATGTCAGTAAAAGTTGCTATTAACGGATTCGGCCGTATCGGTCGTCTTGCATTCCGTCAGATGTTCGGTGCAGAGGGTTATGAAATCGTTGCAATCAACGACCTTACAAGCCCCAAGATGCTCGCTCACCTTCTCAAGTAGGACACAGGTCAGGGTAACTACCTTGCTCTTGGTCACACAGTTGAGTCCGATGACGAAGCAGGCACAATCACAGTTGACGGTAAAACACTTAAGATTTATGCTGAAAAGAACGCAGCTGACTGCCCTTGGGGTGAGCTCGGTGTTGACGTAGTTCTTGAATGCACAGGTTTCTACTGCTCAAA
>JAZKZP010000072.1:0-7785 GCA_045612715.1 Eubacteriales bacterium | reverse complement strand
TTACTTTTTTGAAAAAAAGTAAGCAAAAAACTTTTAATCAGCTTCGCGCTTTTCCCCGTAAAACAAGCACAAAGTTGTAGGGGTCGGCGTCCCCGACGACCCGTTATTCAACAAAACTAACATCCCTACAAATCAAAATTTGAAACATCCTTATTAACTATACATTTATATCAAAATTCTTGACAAGAGAAAAAGTTTGTGCTATAATTCAAAATTGGAAAAGAGAGGAGGATAATCCGATGATTTTAACTATAGATATTGGAAATACAAGCATAGCTCTTGGTGGCTTTGAGGGTGACGAGCTAAAATTCGTTGGACGTCTTTCAACTGACGTTACAAAGACCGAGGATGAGTATGCAAGCAAAATTATGAATATCCTTGCTCTCCACAATGTACACAAAGAAAATGTGGATGGAGCAATCATTTCAAGCGTTGTTCCTGCTCTCAATCTTGTTATGAAGAGTGCGCTTCGCTTGGTTTATGATATTGAATCGCTTATGGTTTGCCCCGGGATTAAGACGGGAATAGGTATCCTTTGTGACTCTCCCTCATCCGTTGGTGCTGACCTTATTTGCTCATGCGTGGCTGCTAACGAGCTTTATTCTGCTCCTGCACTTATTATTGATATCGGTACAGCAACAAAGATGATCGTTACTAATAAAAACGGTGCATTTATCGGTGTTTCGATTATTCCCGGTGTTATGATGGGACTCAAGGCGCTCTCAAATGGCACTGCACAGCTCCCGCAGGTTGGACTTGAAGCTCCTGCAACCGTAATTGGCAAGAATACTGTTGACTGTATGAAATCCGGTGTTATTTTTGGTCACGCAAGCTTGATTGACGGGATGATTGACCGAATTAATGCCGAGGTTGGCGAAGAATTGCCCGTGATTGTTACCGGTGGATATGCTCCCGTTATTGTTTCTCATTGTAAGCATAAGATGGAAATTGATGAGTACCTTGTTCTTAAAGGACTCAATCTTATTTACCGTAAAAATATATAAATTTAATATTCAATTCGTTTAATACTCTTTTAAAGAGTAAATTTATAAATTAAGCGTTGTACCTATATGGACGACAGCAAGGAGTAATTTATGATTAAAAAACAAAACAAACGAATGTCAACCGAGACCTTGGTGCTTGCCTCACTTATGACTGCTCTTGTGGTAGTATTTCAGTGCTTGGCTACATACACTGCGTTCTTTGGACCGTTTTCGACTGCTATTGGTTTGATACCGATAGTAATTGGCGCAGCAATGTGCGGTCCTGCTGTGGGCGCGTGGCTTGGATTTGTATTCGCACTCGTGGTAATACTTACAGGTGGAGCAAATTTGTTCTTCGCTTTCAGTATTCCCGGCACAATTATTACCGTTTTCGGCAAGGGAATTGCCTGCGGTTATGCTTCAGGGCTTGTGTATAAGCTTTTGAAGGAAAAAAACAAGGTTGTTGCAGCTGTTCTGTCTGCACTTGTTTGCCCCATTGTTAATACGGGAATATTTCTTCTCGGATCAGCAATATTCTTTATGCCGTTTGCTCAGAAAATAGCAGATTTGCTTGGTATGGCAAAAAGTGGATTTGGAATTTTCATCGCCTTGGCACTTGGCAACTTCTTATTTGAAATTGGTATGAACGTTGTTCTTTCTCCAATAATAGTAAGGGTGCTAGATATGATAAAAAAGAAATAAAAATAAAGCTCCACGAGTTTTAAACCGTGGAGCTTTTATTATATTGAGTTAATTATTTAACTGTCACGTTTGTTATGTGAGTATTGATACCGTTGTACCAATATGCGAAACCGATAACGTCAACTGTGTCGCCTACATTGAGAGATTCAACAGCCTTATAGAGATCGGAGTCAGGAGATGTAAGGTAGCTTTCAACGCAGAAGCTGTAGTTTGTTTCGTTCAAACTAACTGTTACATAAATATCCTTGCCGCGTGCTCCGCCCTGGTATTCGATACCTACAACTGTAAGTCCGTTGAAGGAAACGAGCATATTCTGGCAATTTACAAGATCTTCTGTTCCAAGAAGTGCAGTAGCATCTTTGGGAGAAGCAACGTACTTGCCTGAGAGAATTTCAATCGTTGCGTCGATGATTTCTATTTCACCAGACCATTCAGCTTTGTATCCTGTTACTCTAACCTTTGTGCCAACTGTGAGAGAATTATATTCTTCTTCTGTGCAGGCAAGCTCGTAAAGGAAGTAACCACCGTTACCGTCTTGGAGATAGAAAGTACCAAGACCTGTATTTTTGTTGGAGTTGAACCACCAAGACTGCTTACCCTGAACATAAGCTTCGATAACAACTTCGCTCTCAAGTTCAGCTGAAGCATATTCAGCCCAAGTCATAGTACCTTCACTCTTGTCATTGATATTGCTTTTAACTTCAATAGCTGTGATGTGAGTGTTGATTCCGTTGTACCAATAAGCAAAGCCTTCAACGTCAACAATGTCGCCAACCTTGAGTTCTTCAACAGCTTTATAAAGGTCGGAATTAGCGCCTGTGAGATAGCTTTCAACGCAGAAATCGTAATTTGTTCCGTTGTGGTTAAGTGTTACATAAATATCCTTGCCACGAACACCACCCTGATATGCGATGCTTTCAACAACAAGGTTTTCAAAGGCAACAAGCATGTTCTGATATTTTACAAGTTCGTTTGTGCCAAGAAGATCTGTAACGTAAGAGGGCTCTGCAATATATTTGCCTTCGATAACTTCAATGGTTGCGTCGATAATTTCAATCTCGCCTGACCATTCAGCCTTGTATCCTGTTACTTTAACCTTTGTTCCAACTGTAAGGGCATTATATTCTTCTTCTGTGCAAGGTACTTCGTAGAGGAAATAACCACCGATGCCGTCCTGAAGGTAGAATGTACCAAGACCTGTGTTTTTGTCAGAGTTGAACCACCAAGCCTGTTTGCCTTGAATGTAAGCTTCAATAACGACTTCGCTTTCAAGCTCTGCAGCCATGTATTCTTCCCAAGTCATAACACCTTCACTCTTCGTTACTGTGTCTTCAACGTCGGGACCGGGTTTAACTGTGGTTGATGTTGTGGGTTCTGTTGTTGTAGTTTCTTTAGGTGTGTCAACACAAGCAAAAAGAGCAAGGGTGAGAGTGCAAAGAAGCAACAAACATACTAATTTTTTCATTTTAATTTTCTCCTTTTCAGAAAATAGAATTTTATCACATATAATTATACACAAAAAACGAATAAAGTCAATATTTTATTTCTTTTTTCTTTTTGTAATATAGTGTGCCAAACTATAAGCTCCTATACCGAGCCAAACAATACCAAGAGAAACGATGAGGATTGTTGATTCATTTGGAAGCTCACCGAATTCTTTTTTTATAGGACCCGTTTCGATTTGATCGAGTTTGTATAGGGAATTTATATCATTATAGAGTCCGTCAATGAATTCGCTATCGATTTTTTTATTTCTACGAGTCCATTTTACAGTTTCTTCAATCAATTCGCCTGCAGCACTTCGAAGCGAAGTTGAACCATTGAAAACGGGAGTTGTGAAAGAATTTTCTGTATTTTCAATGAGCATTTTTGCGGCATTTATTTTGACGTTGTAATATAGATCGTTATCCTCGCCTGCGCGATTGAGATAATCCTGATAATCTTTGTTGCTTTGTGCTTTGCTTGTTACGGGCACATATCCTTCGGTTTGAGCGTAAGCGATTTGCACTTCGTTTGTGAGCAAGAATTGTGTAAAGAGCCACGATGCAAGCACCTCACCGCTATCCTCCTTATTGAAGATACAAAGTGAAGGTCCTTGTGAAATCATTTTGGGATTACTTTCATCAAATTGAGGAATTGGCATTACTGCTGTTTCAAATTTGATGAGTTGGTCTTCCGGAATATCAATCAATGGGGCATCACATCCCATCCAAGTTGCGCCGGCGGTGGAGTCGATTGCGAAAATACACTGACCGGCATTCAAGAAGTTACCCGGGTAGCTTGACACCTTAAAGGTTGAGAATGCTTTTGTTTTTGCGTGCTTGGATATTTCAAGCAAAATATCCTTTGTGGTATCGTTGAATAGTCCGATTTCGCCCGCGTCGGTTGAATACGGTGCTTCTAACTGCTTAAGCATTGAAATCATCATATTATCCGTGGATTTGTAGATAAAGGGAATAAGTGTTTTTTGTCCGTTGGCGATGTAATTTCCGTTTTCATCCTTGCCAAGTGACATTGCGTATTCGCTGACCTCCCACACGAAATCCCAAGTTAGTACTTCGGGAAGTGTAAATCCAAGGGACTCAAGTAAATCCTTGTTTACATAGCATGCTTCGGTTGAACGCATATAAGGAAGTGCGTATTGTATATCACCGATTTTGCCTTCCTCAAGGAATTTGGGAATCATTTCTTCGATTTTGGGGGAGTCAAACTTCAAAGCAGAACCACCAAGACCGTATTTTTCATCCGCCATGAGAGAATCAAGCGGAACAACTACGTTTTCTCCTTCCATATATGTTGCTATATGGTCGGGATAAGTTATACATACGTTTGGAGTTGTGTTGGTTGAGAGGTTTGTAATAACATCATTGTATATATCCTTGTAATCAACGTAGTTTTTTAATGTAACCTTGATGTTTGGATAAAGCTTTTCAAATTCCGCAACTGCGTTTGCGTAAACGTTTCTTTGAACTTCGTTGTTTTCGTTTTTCGCCCAAAAGGTTATTTCGTATTGCTTGGATGTGTCAAATTCATCGGGGACGTCAAAGGTAGCCATTGAGATTTTTTTGTGGCAACTTGCAAAAACAAGTGTGGAGAGTAGCGTTGAGATAAGCAAAATTAAAGAAATTATTTTTTTCATCCCTTTGTACCTCCTCTCGAAACGCCCTCCATAATTCTGTTTTTGAATACGAGGAACAAAATAATAAGCGGAAGCGAGATTACTACAACTGCTGCCATCATAGCGGGAACATTTTCACGTCCGAAACCGTTTTCACGTATTTCCTGAATTCCGTTTGAGATAAGGAAATATGCCTGGTCATCGGTTATAAGTCGCGGCCAAACGTAAGAGTTCCAGCATTCGATTGTTTTAAGAATAAGAATTGTGACAATGGTTGGGCTTGATATGGGCACCATAACCTTTATCAGATAATTAAAGTCTGTTGAACCGTCAACCTGTGCGGCAAGATACAATTCATCGGGAATTTGAGCAAAATTTTCTTTCAAAAGATATAGGAAGAAAATTGATGTTACAGAAGGGAGAATAAGACCTAAAAATGTATTTCTCAAATCCATATTTGTGATTGTAACGAAGTTTGTGATTATTACAAGCTCGTTTGGAATCATCATAAGTGCCAAGAAAAGAGTAAAGGCAAGATTTTTGCCCTTGAATTCAAGGCGCGCAAAGGCGAATGCCGCAAGAACAATAACAACAAGTGTGATAAGCGTTGTTGCGACTGTAAAAATAAGTGTATTAAGTAAATATTTAGCTAATGGAACTGCCGTGAATGCTTGTACGTAGTTTTCAAACGTTATAACACTGGGCAAGAATTTTGGAATACTTTCAGAGTTATATTCGGAAAAACTTTTAAGAGAGTTTTGGAGCATCCAATAGAACGGGAAGAGTACAGCCAATGCCCAAGATGAAAGCCCGAAATAAATACCGATTTTTTTCAAAATTTTAATAATCTTAGTCTGTTTTTTAACTTGTTTTGATTCGTTCATTCTCTGCACCTCATTTTCCATACGTTACGTGCTTTTTGCTGACTATAAGGTTGATGCAGGTTATAGTCAAGACAATGCAGAAGAGAATAATTGCTGCTGCTGAAGCAAAGGACGGATAGCCGCCTCCGTCACCGTAGAGCATATCGTAAACGTAACCAACTATCGTGTTCATTCCTGCGGTGTTGAGGTTTGTGCCAAATAGAGCAACTGCGTCGCTATATGCCTTGAAGGCTCCGATAAAGCCCGTGATTACAAGATAGGAAATAGTAGGCGAAATCATAGGGAGTGTGATCTTCCAAAATACTCGATTTTCGGGTGTGCCGTCAATAGCCGCCGCCTGATAATATGTTTTATCAACCGAAGCAAGTGCGCTTGTGAAGATGAGAATCTTAAAGGGCATTACTACCCAAATGGTATAAAGACATAAAACGAGCATCTTTGCCCAATATTCACCGTCAATAAAGTCGATTGCCGATCCGCCGAGAGCTGTAATCAATGCATTAACCAAGCCGTCTGAATACGGTGTTTTTTTGAATAAAATCATAAAAACAAGACCAACTGCCAAGGTGTTTGTCACATATGGCAAGAAGAATATCGTCTGATATGCTTTTTTAATCCATTTGATTTTTGAGAGTCCAAGTGAAATTACAAGTGCAAGTATTGTTGACGCAGGTACGGTTATAGCAACGAGTATAAATGTATTTTTAAGTGCCTGCATAAAATATGGATCATGTAAAACGTATTCGTAATTGTAAATGCCTACTCCAAAGGATTCGCCAGATGCAAAATTATAGCCTTCCTCAAAGGAGTATATAAAAACGTCAATAAGAGGATATATCATAAAAACCCCGATAAAAATAAATGCGGGGAGAAGATATAGCCAGCCCTTTAAATTTTTATTTATCTTCATTATTTCACCAACCTTCAGTGAGCATATTTATTCATATTAATAATACTATAAATTATTAAAATTGTCAATAAAAAATAGTGTTGAAATGTTCACAATTATGTGGTATTATAAATTAAAAGGTGAATTTATCGCGGAGGTGCGTATGAAAATATATAGAAACGAGAGATTTGGGGAGGAGCGTGCCCTTTACGCCGTGAATGGAGTTGAGCTTGTAGATTGCTCATTTGACGGTGTTGAAGATGGTGAAAGTGCGCTCAAGGAAGGGAAAAACATAAAATGTAATAATGTGTTTTTCAATCTTCGTTATCCTCTTTGGCACGATAGCATGGTTTTGATTGAAAATAGTGAAATGACCGAGCTTTGTCGCGCGGCGCTTTGGTATTCGGATGATATTGACATTCAAAATTCAAAACTCCACGGAATAAAGGCACTTCGCGAGTGTAAAAATATAAAAATTGCAAATTCTGATGTGAAAAGTGTTGAATTCGGCTGGTTTTCACACAATATTGATATTGTAAATACGAGTTTTCAGGGCGAATATTTTATGCTTTGGGCGAAGACGCTCAATATGAAGGATTCCTCACTTATAGGCAAATATTCGTTCCAATACATAGAAAATTCGATTTTTGAAAATTGTAATTTTGATACAAAGGACGCGTTTTGGCACGCAAAAAACGTTGTCGTGCGCAATTCTGTTGTTAAGGGTGAATACCTTGCGTGGTATGCCGAAAATATCACCTTTGAAAATTGCACAATTATCGGTACGCAGCCGCTTTGTTATTGTAAGGGATTGAAATTGATTGATTGTACGATGATTGATTGTGATCTCTCGTTTGAAAAAAGCGAGGTCGAGGCAGATATCGTTGGCAATATCGTTTCTGTTAAAAACGTGTATTCGGGATATGTTAAAGCCGATAGCATTGGTGAGATAATTGTTGATGATGAGAGGGCAGAGGGCAGAGTTGAGGTAAAGGAAAAGGTATAATAAAGATTGGGCGCGAGTTATCGCGCCCATTTTGTTTGAAATTTCAAATTTTGATTTATAGGGGAGATAGTTTGAATTTAAATTGCGGGAGGGGAGACCCCTCCCCTACGAATAGACAATATTATACATTGTAGGGGAGGCGTTTCGCCTCCCATTCCAAACACAAACTAACTTTTTCTAACTCCCCTATAAATCCCAATTTA
>JAZKZP010000071.1:0-7987 GCA_045612715.1 Eubacteriales bacterium | reverse complement strand
CGGCGCGCAGGACATCTTTAGATGTCATTCTGGAGCAGTCCTTGTGTCCTTATGAGATTCTATCGGTCGTTTCACTCCCTCCAGAATGACACAAGGACGCGATAGAATCTCGGCGCGCCTTCACTCCAGAATGACAGCGCGGGTTTGTCGTTTGAACGGACGCGCGGATGCGCAATGCGCGCCCCTACGGTTTGTTTGTTGGAATTCCTTTAGTGTAGGGGCGGCTATTGACCGTCCGTTTCAACGGAAAACTAACTTTTTAACTCCTCGATAAATCCTTAGTTATTAATTTGATAAAAGTTTAACGAAAACTATTGCTTTTTAGAAATGATTGTGTTATACTATCTTCGGTCAAAAATAACTTTATTATAAAGGAGTATATAAAAATGGGACATTTAACAGGTAAAACCGCGATTATCACAGGCGCTGGTTTCGCTACTCTTTCTGACGGAAGATGTGGTTCAATCGGTTATGGTATCGCAACAGCTTACGCTAAAGAAGGCGCAAATCTCGTAATCACAGGTAGAAACGTATCTAAGCTTGAAAAGGCAAAGGAAGAACTTGAAAAAGCATACGGCATTAAGGTTCTTGCAGTTGCTGCTGACATCAGCGCAGGCGCAGACAACGAAGCAACAGCTAATATGGTGGTTGCAAAGGCAGTTGAAGCATTCGGCAGAGTTGACGTTCTTATCAACAACGCTCAGGCATCTGCTTCAGGTGTAACAATCGAAAATCACACAACAGAACAGTTCGACCTTGCTATGTATTCAGGCCTTTACGCAACATTCTATTATATGAAGGCTTGCTATCCCTACCTTAAGGAAGCAAAGGGAACAATCATCAACTTCGCATCCGGTGCAGGTCTTTTCGGTAACTACGGTCAGTGCTCTTACGCAGCTGCAAAAGAGGGTATCCGTGGTCTTTCACGTGTTGCTGCAACTGAATGGGCAAAGGACGGTATCAATACAAATGTAATCTGTCCTCTCGCTTGGACTGCACAGCTTGAAAACTTCCAGAATGCATATCCTGAAGCATTCAAGGCAAACGTAAAGATGCCTCCTGCAGGACATTTTGGTGATTCCGAACTTGAAATCGGACGTGTTTGCGTTCAGCTTGCACATCCCGACTTCAACTACCTCAACGGTGAAACACTCACACTTGAGGGCGGCATGGGACTTCGTCCTTAATTTCAAATTGACATTAAAATCCGTCGAGAAATCGACGGATTTTTTGTTTGTGATGTTCTCAAATTTTGATTTGTAGCGCACGTTGTTCGCACAAACCCATAGGTTGTTTTGCGGCGCCTTTTCAAAAGCGTCCGCACCCCGGGCAGTGGCGCGGTTCAAGGGCGCGTAGCCCTTGCTACAGCGTTTCTTTTGTTAGCTTTTCTTTGCGCTTATACCGTCAAAGAAAAGCGGCTAACAAGTTTCGGTATCTAAAGATAGTGCCACTAACTATAGCGACTGCTCATCTTTTATCCACTTTTTCTTTGAAACCAGAGGCACAAAGAAAAAGTTCCCAAAAAGAAATGCCGTATCGCCTACGCGGCGGGCGCCACCTTTGAAAAGGTGGACGAAACAACCTGTGGGTGCAGTGCGAACACACCGACAAATCCCAATTTAATATTCAAATTAAAAAACAATTCACACAACAAAAAACCCACTCGCGAGAGTGGGTTTAAGTTTTGTTTTATTGGAAAATTGTGTTGAAGGTGTTGTTAGCCTTCTTGATTGTACCGTTATTACAGTAGATTGTATAGTTACCTGTTCTTGCGTTCCAACCCTTGCCTTTTTTGATTCTCTGCCATTTTTCAATGGAGCCGTCAAATTCGATTGTTACAAGTGATGAACAGTCAGCAAATGCTTCGTCACCGATGAATTTAACGTCATCTGTCAAGGTTACGTGTTCAAGGGATCTACATTTTTCGAATGCATTATTGCCGATAACGCCGATATCCTTGGGGATAACAACGGCTCTTATGAAAGATTGTGCTTTAAACGCTTCATTTGCGATAGCGATTACATCATAAGGCTCAAATTTTTTAGGAATTGTCAATGTGCTATCCTTGGTAATGATATTACCCTTGTATCCTTCAATAGTACATTTATCCTTATCGTTAATTGAAAGCAACCAGTTTTCGTTAGAAATAACAACCTCGCCGTTGGCATTTGTATGAGTACCGTCGGGACAGTAGAAATAAGTCTTGCCACCGATGGAGATTTCATAGTTGTTTGTGTGAACGTGAGGCATGTTGGGGAAGCTTATTGCAAGAGCGCCCATATAAATATTGTATTTACCGTCTGAGTCACCATCCATGGCGAGCTTGCAGGTGTAGGGGTTAGCTTCTTCGAAAACGGAATTTTCAACGTCATTTACTATAGTGGGCCAACCGTAGTGACAAACCAATTCGTCGTTATCAGTAACGGCATAAGCCACGATTGCATGACCGCCCTGAATACCAAGTCTAATTTTAGATTTGTCAGATGGGTCGATCTCGTCTATCAATCTACCAACGCTGATCCATACGGGAATACCTTTTTCTCTGATGTTGTAAATAGCAAATTTCTTAATTTCTTCACTTACAATCTGAATTGCACGGAAGGACTGGTCATAAATATCGTCCTTAACGTATGTGTTGATTCTTCTTGTTGAGTCGTAAATTGTACGATTATCATGGTTGATGATATTCAATCTACTGTTGATAATTTCAGAGGTAGAAATCTTTTTATCGTTTACCGTCATCATAAACTCATCTGCTGCGCAATATTTAGGAGAGATGTTAGCAACGTTTTTGATATAATGACCGAATACCTCTTTAATATCCTCGGGAATACTACCAAAATGGAAATCGTGCTTCTTATTTCTTACACGGTCTTGAATGTGTGCAATATCCAAAAGCTTTGCATGAAGATATGCGTTTTTCTTTTGGTCAACAAACGCCTTGTACTGGTCGTAATTCCACTTGTTAACATTTGCATTGGGAATGTCCTTGCTGATACCGGGAGAAGCATAGAAATTATTTGAGGGTCTATCATAATTCTCGGGGATAATTTTATCGTTAAGAACTGTATCGAAATAAGAAAGAATCATTGCAAGTGCAACGTAACCGCAAGATGACTTAAGATTATCACCAAAGTTAACTCTAAGGTTCTTGAAGTAGTGCATCATAAAAGGATTATTGCTCTTATTTGCAACTCTCTTTTCAAGCGCGTCGATCTTATTGATAAGCTCCTGCTCTCTCTTTGTAACGCGAGCTGTTTGAGCAAGTGCGCCTTCATATTCTGCGTCGAAGTTGGTTGTTGTGAGCTTTTTGATCAACAAAAGCACACCGAGAACAGCCAAAGAAGCCAAGGAAATGATTGCGACATAGAGCAAAATTGAAATTACGTACTCAATTATTGTGAACTCGCCGCCACTCGCAAGGAAGGAGTTGTGTATCCAAGAGTAAACAGGAACGTCACTTTCGTGGAAACGGCTGATTGAGAACAAATTGATGTAGGGTTGAGAGGGAACGAATGCATAAACAACTTCATTTAATGAAACAGCCAAGCTAACTCCCATAAACAAAACGGGAACGCCTCTCCAAAATGTTTTCATTTCAATATCTATTTGCTTTGTGTACAAAATAAACACAGAAATAGCAATCATCCAACCATAGCAAAGCATTGTGTAAACGTTCAATCCGATAACTTCGCCGAAAGAGAAGGGATTGAGCATACCCACAAGACCTGTCATAAATCCAAATACAGGGAAATAAGAAACAAAGTTCTTGTTGATATTGCCGCGAGATATTCCTGCCAAAACACCAACAGCAAGAGCAAGTGCTGAAAGGCTCAATGGAATGGAATTCCAATCGAAATTAAAGGCAAGCGCGGGGCTATAATCAACATTAAGTACAATCTGCTTGTAGATTCCGAGTACAATAAGTATTAAAGATGAAACAAGAATAGCTTTTCTTGAGTCCTTGATTATACCCTTTCTCCAAAGAATGCATAGTGTAATAGTTGCGGCGATTGTAAGAGCTATCCAAAAAAGATGAAACACGCCAAGATAAAGCGGAATTTCTGCTCTTGTAGCCAAAAATCTTAAAATGTTTTGAATTACCTGCATTTTTTTCTCCTTTTTTTATATCTAAATGTAACTATTATATACCATCATCTATTTTAGCACTATTTTAATAAATATGCAATAGTTTTTTGAAAAATATCAAAATTATATTTTCAAACTCCGTGCTTCGACCGATTTTTTGCACAAAAAAGTGTAAAATTGAATAAAATTCATAGAAAAAGGACGTTTAGATATGGAAAAAAGAGAATTTTTAAAGGTTGATGTAAAAAAAGAAAGTGAATTTAAGGTAAACAAACGTGAGCTTGTTATTGACAGCTTGTCCGCATTGGGATTTTGCATACTTGGGATATTACTTGCTTCAAAGAAAATGCTTTTTGACACTTATCCGCTTTCGTTTGCCCTGCTTTCTGCAAGTACAAGACAAACGCCGTTTGTACTAATGGGAATTTTGGCAACCTCGTTTGCCGGTGGTGAGCATTCGCTTATAAAACTTATTTGTTCGTGTATAATTGTCGCATTGCGAATAATCGTTCGTTTGTTTTTGGATAAAGGGGACAGAAAAAATAGTGATGCTTCGGGATTGTCAATCTTTGCCGCTTTGTTTTCAGAGCATACTTATCTTAGAATGATGAGTGGTGCGCTTGGGGTTTTTGTTATTGGAGTTTGGAGGATAATTGAGGGCGGATTTAGATTTTATGATCTTTTTGCATCAATTTTTTATCTTGTATTGACCCCTGTTGCAACGTGGATTTTTTCTTGGTATTTTAACGTTTGTGAACAAAAAAAGAACGAAAAAAGATCGTTTGCGATGACGGTTACTGTGGAAAGATTGTATGACATTTCGTGTGTTACGCTTATTTGCGCTTTGATATATGCGCTTGATGGGGCAACCTTTGTTGGAATCAATACTTCTGTTTTCGTGTCGGTGCTTATAACACTATACGCGTGCAGACGAGGAGTGCTTTATGGCATTGTGGCAGGGCTTTTGTTTGGCGTTTCATATATACCAATATATGCTCCCGCATTTGCTTTTTGCGCTATTGCGTATGCTTCTGTTTCAAAGCTTTCGCTTTTTGGAGGAGCGATTGCCTCATGCATTTCGGGACTTGTTTGGGTAATGTACACGGGTGGATTTTCTTCTTTGATTACCGTGTTTCCGGCACTTTTGAGTTCATCGATGATTTTCTGTACTGCTGAAAGAATCAACTTTTTTGAAGACATGGATAGATTTTTTGCCCCCATTGAAGTTCCGAGCGATGATTATTCTTTAGATAGTGTTATCGCGGAACAAAAAAGCAATTTGCAAGAGGAAAGAATACGTTCGATATCCGAGTCGTTTTCTGCTCTTTCGGAGATATTTTACAATCTTTCATCAAAGCTAAAACGACCAACGGTGCTCGATTTACGCTCAATTTGTGAAAATAGCTTTGAAAAGCATTGTGCAGAGTGTGAAAACAAAGAAATTTGCTTCGGAGCCGAATACGGTTCGACACTTGATGTGATGAAGAAAATAACCATGCAGCTCCATACCTGCGGAATAGTGGATAAAAAAAGATTGCCTGATTCGTTTAAGAAAAAATGTTATAAAATAAAGGTCTTGACCGACGACATAAATAGGTCTTGTGCGATAGCGACGAAAAAGGCATTTTTGAATGAAAAAACCGAGATTTTCGCCTTCGATTATGATGCGATTTCGAAGATACTTAACGATGCGATAAGCGAAAACGAAGAAGAATTTAAGATAGATTCGACTATGAGTAAGAAGGTGGCTAGTGCGATAGCTGACGAGGGCTACGGTGAGCATAACGTAACGGTTTTTGGCAAAAGGAAAATGAGAATTTTAGCTCGCGGACTTGATTTGACCGATAAAAGTTCGGATATAACAAGTTTAAAAAACAGGCTTGAGCAGGTGAGCCGAGTAGCACTTTCAGAGCCTAATTTTGAACTTGCTTTTGGAAGTGTGAATATGCAGATTGAGGCGTGTCGCGCTTTTTCTGCCGATGTTGCATTTGCCACAGCTACAAGCGATGGCGAGAGTGTTTGCGGCGACACGGTTAGCGTTTTTGAAAACAAAAACGATTATCTTTATGCTCTTGTTAGCGACGGAATGGGCACGGGTAATGTTGCGGCACTCACCAGTGAGATGTGTAATGTGTTTCTTCGCAATATGTTGAGCGCGGGCAATAGAATGGAAACGTCATTGCGTATGCTCAATAGCATCCTTCGCGCAAGGGGATCAAAGAGCGAAAACGAATGCTCTGCAACGGTGGATCTATTGCAATTTGATTTGTATTCCGGGGCATTGACGCTTGTCAAAAGTGGAGCTTCACCGACTTTTGTGGTAAGACGAGAAAACGTGTTTAAACTTGCATCTCCAAGCTTTCCAATAGGAATTTTGCGCTCCTTGGATGCCAAGCAAATGGACATAACCTGTGAGGATGGGGATGTTATTGTAATGGTGAGCGATGGCGCTATGCGAGGAGGGGAGGAGTGCGCGTATTTGACCGAGATGCTTCGCGATAAAGAATTGATACGTGAAGCTCCAAATAAAATTGCCGATAAAATTCTGCGCCGAGCCAAAGCGGAATGCGATACACCTTCCGATGATATTTCTATTGTGGTCGTGAAGGTCAAAAGAGAGATTTGTAATTGGTGAGAAATTGGGATTTATCTGTGCCTTCCCCTGAGGGGAAGGGGGACCACGCAAGTGGTGGATGAGGGGATCGAAGTCTGTGCAAACAATCGTGTTTCTCGACAACATTTCGTTTACAAAATAAAAGAAATTACTGAAAAATCAAGGTTTTTGTTTTACGAGAAAGTCGTTAGTGTGAACTAAATGGCGTTCCCCTCATCCGTCAGGCATTCGCCTGCCACCTTCCCCTCAGGGGAAGGCTAACTGTTAGATAAATCAAACTTTAAAAGCAAAAAGGACGAAGAATTTTCTTCGTCCTTTTTTTGTGTATCTTATTTGTTTTTATCCTGTTCGATAAGCAACTTGATTGCCTCAACTGCAACTCTGATAGCTGCTTCGGTGTCAACGTTGTGCGTGTCGTCGGTATCAAGTCCTGCGTCAAATCTTTCCTGATTCCAAACTACAGAGAAAACACCACCTGTGCGTACTCGAAGGAGTGAGCCAACAACGAAAAGTGTGCCGGATTCCATCTCACTTGCCTTTACGCCAAGCTTTTTCCAAGCGTCCCACTGAGCTAAAAGCTGTGCAGAGGTAGGCATTTTCGCAGGTCTGTGCTGACCGTAGAAGGAGTCCTTCGCCTGCACTACACCAACGTGAACGTCGTGTTCCTCACCCTTGGATGCCTCGCAAAGTGCAAAGAGAACATCGGTTGATGGAACAGCAGGGAAAATTGCAGGTGCATATTCAAGAGATGTACCGTCCTGACGAACTGCACCGTTTGCAATAACAACGTCGCCTGCCTTAACGTCAAGGTCGATGCCACCGCAAGTGCCAACGCGAATAAATGTTTCAACACCAACAGCTGTAAGTTCCTCAACGGCAATCGCAGTTGAAGGGCCACCGATACCTGTTGAGCAAACGCTCACTTTTTCGCCGAGAAGTGTGCCGTTCCAAATGCAATATTCACGGTTTGTTGCAAGATATGTGGGATTATCAAAGAATTTTGCTATTTTTTCGCATCTTCCGGGGTCACCGGGGAGAATACAGTATTTTCCCACTTCGCCAGGGGCTGCGGGAATATGATATTGTTTACCTTCTGTCTGAAGCATAGTTGTTACCTCTCTTTATTAGTTGTAAAGTTAAAACTGCCTTCCCATTGAGGGGAAGGGGGACCGCTTGCGGTGGATGAGGGGCTCGAAGCTTGTGCAAACTAGCGGTTCTCTCACCATCTTTATTTTAAATCGTTCCAAGTCAATCCCAAGTGTGTAAGAATATCATTACACACAT
>JAZKZP010000070.1:0-7348 GCA_045612715.1 Eubacteriales bacterium | reverse complement strand
TGACAAGGCAGAAGCTGCAAAGGCAGCAGGCGCTGACTACGTAGGCGAGCTTGATATGGTTGAAAAGATCACAAAAGAAAACTGGTTCGAATTCGACGTTGTTATCGCATCTCCCGATATGATGGGCGTTGTTGGTCGTCTCGGTAAGATCCTTGGTCCTAAGGGCCTTATGCCCAACCCCAAGGCAGGTACAGTTACTCCTGACGTTGCTAAGGCAGTTATTGAAGCTAAGGCAGGTAAGATCGAGTACCGTCTTGACAAGACAAACATCATCCACTGCCCCATCGGTAAGGCTTCTTTCGGTCCCGAAAAGCTTGCTGAGAACTTTAACACACTCGTTGGTGCAGTTATCAAGGCTAAGCCCGCAGCTGCAAAGGGTCAGTACATTAAGAGCTGCGTTATCGCATCTACAATGGGCCCTGGCATCAAGGTTAACCAGGCTAAGCTCGGTTAATTTTAGCATTGTCTTTAACTCATAACTAATTTATTGGAGGAAATTACAATGACAATCGCTTTGGTAATTTTGGGAATTTTGGCTATTCTTATTGCTATCGCTCTTACAGTTCTCGTTCTTATGCAGACAGGTAAGGGTAAGGAGCTCTCCGGTGCTATCGCAGGCGGAAACAACTCCTATCTTGGCAACACAAAGACAAGTGACAAGGATAAGCTTTTATTCAAAGCAACAGCAGCGCTTTCTATCGTATTCGTACTTTTGGTACTTGTACTTTACGTTCTCGCTTAAGCTGAATTAACTTAATAACATAAAACACCTCGTGATTTCACGGGGTGTTTTTTATATCTATCACGAGTTAAGTTCTTTTTTTAATTGGTTAAAAATTATAGGGGAGAAATACACAGTAAATATCCAAATTGTACTTTTAGGTATGGATATTTTTTGCGATCTCCACCCGACAATAAAGAGGACGAATATTATTCTGATTAATTCAAGAAACCTTACATAAATTTATCCCCCAAGCGATTTCGCTTGGGGGATATTGCTTTTATTTCGTTTATATCAACTATTTTGCATATACTTCAATTTATCGAGTGCATTTTGGAGGATAATTTGCGCAGAGAGGGTATCGACAACGCCCTTTCTTTTTGCGCCGCGGGTGTTTGTTTCGTTGAGGAAACGGGTTGCAGCCATCGTTGAAAGACGTTCGTCGAAAAATGCAACCGGGATTTCGGGCATTCTTTCGTTCAAAAGAGAGGCAAGTTCCTTTATTCTATCCGCACGAAAGCCCTGCGAACCGTCCATATTAACGGGAAGTCCCAAAACTATGCCCACTATTCTCTGCTCTTTGCATACCTCTGCTATTGCGTCTGCCACCTTTACTATACCGCCGGGAGAGATATATCCAATACCCGAAGCCAAAATTCTCGACGGGTCGGATACTGCAAGTCCTGTTCTTTTATCACCAAAATCAATTCCAAGGAGCTTCCCCTTGGTTGCTAAAATCTTTTCCATAATCATTACCTTTCGTTTCGTTGCTTTGATTATATCAAAAAAATGTCACTTTGTCAAATAAACTTGGGCATATTTTTATTATTTTATAAAAATTTTGCATAAAGAAAATTTTTAGGGTAAAAATACTACTATCAAAGCAATAATTGTGCAAAGAAAGGATCTAATTATGTTTGATAAAGAAAAATTTATGCTAAATTTAAAAGAAAACAAAGCTGTTTACATCACGGCAATTTCAATCTTGCTTGCAATGATTATGATCGTTGCGGCAGTCGTGGCTACAAACCGTAATAAGCAAACCACTCCCGACGTTACCACTCCAAGACCAAGCATTACAACAACCACAACTAAAAAACCCGCCCTCACCGATGATCCCACAAGTGACGTAGGGTCAAAGCTCCCAAGCTTTTCTCTTCCCGTTTCGGGCAAGCTCTCAAACGTTCACGATTCCGAGCTTCAAGTTTTCTCTCCTACAATGAACGACTATCGAGTTCACCTTGGCGTTGACATTCTCACAAACGAAGAAGCGCCTGTTTACGCGGTGGCAGACGGAACTGTAATGCAGATTTGGGAAGATGTAAGAATGGGACAGTGCATCGCAGTTAAGCACAATGGTGATGCGATTTCTATCTACAAGAACGTTTCTGCAGAGCTTCCAGAAGGCATTATCGAAGGCGCAACAGTAAGAGCAGGTCAGCAGATTGCAACGGTTGGTTCAACAGCTATGGTAGAAATTGCAGACGAGCCCCACCTCCACTTTGAAATGACCGTGGGTGGTCTTTCCGTTGACCCCCTTGAATATTTCTCAAACGGTGACGTAGAAACCTTAAGCAAGGATACTGCTTTTGAGCAGAATACAGCAGATAAATAAGCACAATAAAAAGCTCCCTTTCGGGAGCTTTTTTATTATTATAATTTTAACAAGGCAAATCATCTCCGCAAATGTCGCAGGAATTATTTTTGTCCTCATCTATATGACGGCAGTATGGACATGCGTCACATTTAACACCATCATTTTCGAATGTATGCTCTCCCTCATTCCAAACAACGTCCGGAACAGGTCCATAGGTGCTGTCATATATCATCCAATGTCCTTCCATATCATAGCACCATATTGCTCTAGGATTCCAGTCGTGTCCGCAGATATCACAGATTTTATTTCGATCCTCATCTGGGTGTTTACATTCAAACGGTGCTTCGCACACGTCACAAAGCATATCGGTATCGTGGTTTATGTGAAGTTCAAAGATTTCAGGCCAAGGACAACCACAGGTGTATTCCCTCCAATGCCCTTGCTCATTATATTTATAATCGCTCCAAATATGCATTACGCAATCGGGCTCAGTTGTAACATCGGGTAAAAACACCTCGCAAGAGGTCAAAATCATAGTCAACACAAGTAAAATAGTTAAAAATAAAGATGTTCTTTTCATAATTATTCTCCTTTAATTTTTGTTTTTATTAATTTTCTTTGCAAGAAAATATCCACTATCAAGCTTTAATAGGATATCACTGCTTCCATCTTCCCCTTCCGTGTTGTCACTCTTAATAGAATATATTTCCATAGTAGCTACATTTCCGTTTTTATCCATAACGCTAACCTTGCTTATCATCTCGCCAACATTCTTTATAGAAACGGATTCGCCTTCAATAGTTTCAAATCCGTTATCGCCACCTATTGGCATTACCAACGCCTGATAAAGTTTTCCTTCATATTCAAAAACGAATATTCCCTCTTTTTCAAAAAAGACTTTCATCTGCTCAGGCGACTCGACATAATTCCCATTTGATGCATTAAATCCAAGCTGATATCCAAGCATTGCCGCGCCAACGTTCAAGAGAATCACAAGGCAGGCGGCAATCGGAACAAAGGTTGCGATAGCTTTTCTTCTAACCCTGCGCATTTGCAAGGTTTCTTTTTCTTTGACGAACTCATCAACAAGCTCGAAATCTATATAATCAAGCGCATCGCTGAAATTTTCTTTTTTCATACCTTGTATCCCTCCTTCTCTAATATGTTTTTAAGCCCTTGCTTAATGGTTGCTATTTCTTTATTAACCGTGGATTTACTGACAGACAAATCATTTGCAATTTTTTCTATCGGCTCTGCCATATAATATCGGCTCATAAATATGTATCTCTGACGTTTGGAAAGTGTTTTGAGGTATGCGCTTATTACTTCTCCAAGCTCCTTTGTATCCAATTCACTCTGCTCGCTATTATCGCCAAGCATATATCCCAAATCGTCAAGAGCCACCGTCAGATTTGACGGTATATTCTTTTGTCTTTTCGCCTTATTATAGCGATTTATTGCATTTCTGTGCGCAATAGTTGTCAAAAAAGCCTTCAAATTAATCGGTCTCTGCGGTGGAATTGCTTTCCATGCACCCATATAGGTATCGTTAAGGCACTCCTCAGAATCCTCGTTGCTGTAGAGAATATTATATGCAATAGCAAATAAATATTTTCTGTATTTAATGTCAGTTTCGTCAATTGCCCTCTCATCCCGATTCCAATAAAGCTCAATTATCTCCTCATCGGTTGCAGAACCTTTTATCCTTCTGAACAAATTCATAAAATTTCCTTATATCGTATTTTTAGTTCAATGCGTCATATTTATCGTTCCGTCGGTACAGTTTACAACGTAACCGTCTTTAATGCTACCGTCCGGTTTATTATCTCCGGGTTTTCCGGGTTCATCGGGATTCACTGTTGATTCTTCCCCCGGCTCGCTCGGAGCATTGTCATCCGATACAATACCGTTCAAAATGTTCCACTCCTCGCATGTTCCTGCATAATTTATCTCTTTTAAATACTGACCAAAAACATTTTTTCCAATCTTTTCTATACTTGAAGGAATGGTTACGCTAATAATACCGTCGCAATCACGAAGCGCACCGTCCGATATCTCTGTAACTTCATTTGGAATGACAAATTCTGTATTTTTAAAAGCAGGTGCAACTGAAATAAGTGTACTCATATCTTTTGAATAAAGATTTCCGTAAACAGAACAGTAATTCTTATTGTTAACATCCACATTAATACTCTGGAGCGAAGGACAAGTAGAAAACGCAAAGCTACCTATTATCTCAACGCTTTCGGGAACAAATATTCTACTTATGGTCTTGCAATTATAGAAAGCATATTCCTCTATTTCAATCAATCCGCTATTACCGTCATACACCACATTTTGAAGGTAGTCGCAATAATTAAACGCGCGGGATTCAATTACTTTTATACTATTCGGAATCACCACGTTTTCAACCTTAGAATAAGAATCAAACGCATATTTTCCAACACCCACCACGGGCTTACCATAATATGCTTCGGGAATTACAAGATTTGTATAGATATTGTTATCGCTTTCATACACAAAATACCCGTTATATTCCTCATTCCACTCAAATCTAAACGCTGCATAGGGGGATGGATTAAACTGGCTTGTAGAATCTTCTGGATTAGAGGGACTTTGAAAATTCTCATCATAATTCGGATGCGGTGCAGCTGAGTCGGGGGCTGCGGCACAAGCAACCGTAAAAATTAATATACTGACTATCAAAAAAAGCAAGCAAATTGATTTTTTCATAGTTGAACTCCTTTTATAATATCTTCTAATATATAAGTCAAGATTTTTTTCAAAAAGTGTAATAAAAATAAAAAATATTTTTAATAAATTTTACGCAAAAAGCTCCCTTTTGGGAGCTTTCTATTATTATTTAGCAATTTCTTGCTCCTGTTTTTTCTTTTTTCTCTTGAAATAGAGAGTCATCACTGCAACCATAATGCAATCGACCACTATTGCCCCCCAGAAAATTGGTGAGCGCATAGATTCAAGCAAGTTCATATCCTTGCCAAGAATTATATAGCTTATCATACTTGGCATTATTGCAACGAGATTTGCTATCAAATATGGAATATATTTAAGTCCCGCAGAGCCAAAGAGAAGCCCCAGCGCTTCATTGGAAAGATTCATCGCTCGTAGTGTAAAACTCAAAAGAAATAAATTATCCGTCATCTCATAATAGGTACGCGCTTTAGGAAACTTATCTAATATGGTTTGAAGCCAATCGTCCTTTGTCAATCGTCCAACCCAATATGGAACTGAAATATTTACCAACGTACCAACTATAACAGTTATTAATGCCACAGGAAAATCCATTAGCGCCATGGTAGTAATAGCTATCACCGCATATGGCACAAAAACAACAAAGCCTTTGATAATAAATGCAATTATAACGGCTATTGAAGTAATAATTGGATATCCACGCGTCAATTCAAGGAAATCTGCTATAGTAAAATCCTTATTAAATGCAAGAAATATTAAAAATCCCACAACGCAAACGCCCATAAAGGTTATAGGCAAATATTGCTTTAATTTTTTAAAATCTATTTTCATAAATTCCCCTTTGCTTCTGCAGTTGAAGGTGTTTGCTTGAAGAACATCGCAAAGAATGGCAAGGTAATAATACCCGTCAAAATATCGGAAACACCTTGAGCCATAATTATACCATCAAGTCCCCAAAATGCATTTGTGACAAGTAAAACAGGAATAAGAACCGCGCCCGAACGCATTATCGCCATAAACGATGCCATTCCAGCTTTTCTGATACTTTGATAAAGCATATTGCACGCAACCGAAATCGGCAAGAACCAAAGCCCTATTGACGCATATCTCATAGCAGGCGTGCCAACTTCAATTACTGCAGGATCCTTTTGGAAAAGCGAAACTATGGTTGGGGCAAATATAAATCCAACTGTTGCAAGTGCACCAACTGCTATAGTGCCAAATACAAGAAGGAATTTCGTTCCTTTTTTAACTCTATCATACTCCTTAAGCTCGTAGTTAAATGATGCAAACGGCTGATATCCCTGACCGATACCAAGTCCCACGCACATAACAAAGGACGAATATTTTTGAACGATACTCATTGCGGCAATGGGCGCATCTCCAAAGGGCTTGATGAGGTTGTTGAGCAAGCCGTTTGAAATTGAGGTAAGTCCCTGACGAATTAGTGATGGCAATCCCATCTTGAAAATATTGAGATAAACCTCGCCCTCTTTTGCCATAAATTTGAGAGAAAGTCGACTCTGTGCAAATTTTAAATATAAGATTAAGAGCAAAGTAAAGCTTATCATCTGAGAAACGGCAGTTGAAAGTCCTGCACCATAAACTCCCATTCCGAATTTTTGAATGAGGATATAGTCGCCTGCGATATTCAAAATACCACCCGTAGTAAGACCAAACATAGCATAAAAAGCCTTGCCCTCATATCTCAAAACATTGTTTAAAATAAGCGAACATATAAGGAACGGACAAGCAATAAGAATCCACATTCCATAATCTTTGGCATAGGGCAAAATGGTTTCTGTACTTCCTAAAAACATCAAGAACGGCTCAAGGAATACAAGTCCGAGTGTCATTAAGGTCACACCCATAACTCCACCTGCAACGAAAGCCGTTGTGGTATATGTCGATGCTTTATTCATATCTCTTTGCGCAAGATATTTAGCAACAAAGGTTCCGGAACCATGTCCAAGCATAAAGGCAACCGCTTGAATTATACATTGAAGTGTGAAAAGAATACCCGTAGCAGCCTGTGGACTATCACCAAGATTGCCAACAAAATAGGTATCCGCCATATTATAGATATTTGTTATTAGCATAGAAATAGTGGTCGGAATACCCAACGACATAATAATTTTCGAAACCGATTCCTCGGTCATTTTCTTGTGATAAGCTTCTGATTTGTTCATTTTGTCCTCACTTTGATTAGGGTCAAATTTTGATTTATCGCGCACTATGTTAGCACAAACCATAGGTTGTTTTGCGTCGCTTTTTCAAAAGCGTCCGCCCTGCGCGTAGCAGAGCCGCGCGGCTCGAGC
>JAZKZP010000069.1:0-1901 GCA_045612715.1 Eubacteriales bacterium | reverse complement strand
GTTACTTTTCTTTTATAACGGGTCGTCGGGGACGCCGACCCCTACTGCTTTGCGCTGATATTATTGGGGAAAGCGCGAAGCTGATTAAAAGTTTTTTGCTTACTTTTTTTCAAAAAAGTAAGCGATAAATCAAAATTTGAAGCCCAATATTTGTTTAACCCACTGTGTTTCTTCTTTATTCACTGCGTGGGTGAGTCGCAAAAGGAGAAAATAGAAAAGTGCGGTTAATAAAATTGCAGGAAGAACAGAAATGACGATGAATCTTCGCAAGGCACCCACCAAAAGAGTACTTAAAATTATTGACAAAGTAGGCATAGCAAACCATTTTTTGGTTTTAAAACGCATTTTTGTTATTTTGGCGAGCTTCCACACACTTGCGCTCGAATTAAAAATCTCGCTAACGATAATGAGAGTTATGTACCCGTAAATGCCCATTTGGGGAATCAAAATCCACACCATAACGAGTGAACAAAGAGTATCTGTTATATTAATTGCCATTGTGTAAATGTGTTCGCCAAGGCCCTTTAACATATTATCTACCGTGGTGTCAAGATACATAATTGGAACAATGTGTGCCACGAGTCGAATATAGCGCCCTGCATCGGAAGAGCCGTAAATTCCTTCGCCCAATTCTTGCGAAAAGTATATCATTATTCCTGAAACTCCGATTGCAAATGCTAGTGCCAAATGACACACTCGCTCGGTAACGTATTTAATTTCTTGTTTGTTGTTTTGTATTTTCAACTCTGCAAGTTCGGGGACAAGCAAGCCCGAAAATGAGTGAATAATTGCCGAGGGGAAAAGAACAAGGGGCATAACCATACTTTGAAGTGTTCCGTATGCAACTAATGATTGCACACGATTTGCTCCACTTTTTTCGATGCCGATAGGTATTAGGATATGCTCAATACTGAGCAAAGCCGAGCGAAAATAGGTCGAAAATGCAAGAGGCAATGAAATTGATAGCATCTTTTTTGTGAGTTGTTTCTCGGTAAATGACGTTTTTGGGGATTTTTGAATGGGAAATTTTGCATTTTTCTTATCAAAAACGTAAAAAAGCAGTGATATGACGAACGAAAGCATTTCTGAAAGTGCTCCACCAAGAACAAGTGCTATGCAATAGGATTCCATATCCCGTCCCACAAAAAGATTTAGCAACACTACGCAGAAAATAATTCGTGCCAGCTGCTCGCTGATTTGTGAAATTGCATTTTTGTAAACTCGGCGCACTGCATTGAAATATCCGTTAAAGCAAGCCGAAAGAGATATGAGAGGGAGGGTAGCGGCACAAAGTCGGAGAGGTTTTATAACTCGCGTGTCTTTTAGAGCATGTATGGATAGCGGTTCTGCGAGCACCAATAAAAGTAATGAGGAAAGTGTGCCAAAAAACAACGAATATCCAATGCATTTTTTCATCGAAATACGAGCTTTCAAGATGTCGTTTTCTCCAAGTGCGTCGGAAACAAGTCGCGTAACCGTGAGATTGATTCCTGAAAGTGCAAAGGTAAGCGCGAATGAGTAAACACTTCCCAAAAGTGTGTATAGTCCTAAGGTTTCGGCTCCTATTTTCTTTGATATGTATGCATTAAATATTACTGCAAGCCCGCGCAAAAGCAGTGCGACGCAGGTCATTAAAAATCCGTTTGCTAAATATCTTTTTAACCGTGTCATTTCTTGTCCCTCATTTGTTTTTGTAAATAATATGCCACAGTATAAGAATTTATGAGTTTGTTAAATTGGGATTTATAAGAGAGTTTTCCTTCGCGCGTTGTCATTCTGGAGTGAAGGCGCGCCGAGATTCTATCGCGTCCTTGTGTCATTCTGGAGGGAGTGAAACGACCGATAGAATCTCGTTAGGACACAAGGACTGCTCCAGAATGACATCTAAAGATGTCCTGCGC
>JAZKZP010000068.1:0-2705 GCA_045612715.1 Eubacteriales bacterium | reverse complement strand
TCTGATGCAGTCTTCAAGTTCCCACTGGTTCTGCGGGCCGATCTGTGCTGCAAGAGGAAGATCCTGAGAAAGAACGTATGCAAGAGCAATGTTGGTGCCGCTGCATCCGCGAACTTTTGCAAGTTCAAGAGCTCTTCTTCTACGTTCAAAGTTTTCTTCGGTAAGGAAGGATTCTTTGGTCATCATAGGTGCGGTTTCAGGATCGTATGCAGGAAGGAGCGGATCTACAAAGAATCCGGCACCCTGTGCTGCCCATGCGAAGAGAGAAACGTTGTTCTCTTTATGCCACTGTGCATACTCATCGTCTGCATACCAGGTTCCGGGCCAGCGGTTATACTGTGCGTGAACAAGGCTGTATTCGGGGCTGCTTACGGAAGGTCCACGGTAATTCATACGTTTGCAGTAATCAAGAGCTTCTTTAAGTCTGGAAGGCTGCCAGCTGGAAACGCCGAATGCTTTAAAATAACCAGCAATGCGGAGTTCTTCCATTTTATCCATAAGTGCTTCAACCGGTACATGCGGGTCATCTCTGTGGATGAGATAAAGGTCGAAATAATCAACGCCTACACGGTCAAGGCTGTACATAAGGTCTTCCTGAATAAATGTGGGGCTTACACGAACAAATTCTTCGTGAAGATGGCCTTTTCTGTCAATAAGGCAGTTGCAGCATTTATCAGAGATCATAATGTCCTCTCTTTTTACTTTAGTGCTGCGGAGCCAACGGTCAAGAATTTCTTCAGATTTTGCAATACCGTTGCCTTTTCCGTAATAACGGCCGGTATCGATCATGGTGCCGCCTTTTTCTACATAAAGGTCCATCATTTTATGTGCTTCTTCTTCAGCATCAAGAGAGAACCATGCGGTACCGAAAATGAGTTTCGGGACAGGTTTGTCGAGTCCTCGTACGTTAATGTACTCCATTGTTTCATTTCCTTTCATAAAATTTTCTATCAACTGTTTTGCTTGTTTATAAAATAACATATCTGAAACCATGATTTCAATAATATTTCAGTAATTTCAGAAATAATTTCAAACTTTGTAATTATTGCACAAAATTATTTACTAAATATATGTAAGTTGTCGAAATATATTTTCTAATTTTTTCACGTAAGAAACCTTTTTCCTGAAATTTCTGAAATTTTTCCTTTATTTTTTCAAAAATGTGTGCTATAATTTCAATATACTGAAATCCATTACAAAAGAGGCATTCATCCCCATGCAAGTTACTCAGAAAGAAATAGCAGAACACGCAGGAGTTTCCCGCGCAACAGTTTCAAGGGTTTTTAACAATCCCGATATCGTAAAACCACATCTTGTAAATAAGGTATATAAAGCAATGCACGAACTTGGCGTTGAACTCAACGGAAACGAAATTTCCGAAGATAAACGCAACAATGTTCTTGTCGTTGTAAATGATTTTACTTATTCCCTTTTTGCTTCCCTTATTTCCGGTGTTGCAGAAGCTCTTAACCGCGAACATCTTACAATGGTTCTTTGCAACAGCAACGGAAATATTGATATTGAAAAAGAATATGTAATGATGGCATGCCGCGAAGGATACGTCGGAATAATTTTTGTAACTGCTCTCGATACTCCGGAATACCGCAATATGCTCAGCGAAATTTCCATTCCGGTAGTTATGCTTAACCGTAAAATAGACGGAATAAATTACGACTCCGTTCAGTTGGCACATTTTGATTCCGCACAGACAGCAGTCCGCTATCTTCAGAAAATGGGGCATCAGCGCATAGCTCTTTTAACCACAAAAACTGAATCCACTAACACTCGCGATGAAAAAGTCGGATTTATGAATGCTCTTGTTGAATCCGGTCTTTCCTTCGCAGAAGCAGAAAAAAGCGTATTTTATGAAGATATGACGTATGCTGACGGCGCAAATTTTGCAAACAAATTTGTTCGCGAAGGATATGATTTTACCGCTCTTTACATTTTGAGCAGCGAGCAATGCGTCGGTTTTGTTGCAAGATTTCAGCAGCTCGGCAAAAAAATCCCTGATGATTTGAGCCTGATCGCTCTTAATCGGGTTCCGATGCTTCTTGAAACCGGCACCAGTATTACAACTCTTGATCAGCCTTCCGAGGAAATGGGAATGAAAGCAGTCGAACTTCTTCTTAAACGTGCCGCAAATCACAACATTGGTCACACCAATGTTCAATACAGTGCCACTCTTCAAGAAGGTTTTAGCATCCGGAAAATTTCATTGTTTTAATAAAAAAACGATAGCCATTTAGTAGCTATCGTTTTTTTATTTACTCAATTCTTTCTTATTTTCCCCGACCTGTTTTCCTGTGGTGCAGCCAACCGCTCCGAACCCCTGCATGAATTTTTCCTTTATCCAAGCCATTTTTTCAAAAGAACCTTTTGAAAACACTCTTAAAATACTCAAACAAAAAAACGGATAGCCACTTCCTCGTGACTATCCGTTTTTATTTACCACTTTTTCGGTGGCTTTGGTGGTGGAGGCGACTTATTAAGCCCCTTTTTTACGGAAATGCAAACTTATGGCTTTCGTGCTCATCTTGAGCACGGTGCTCAAACTCCCTCCATCGGCTTGGCAAAACGGGTTTTGAGATTTACGTGAAAAAGGGAGGTTGCGATGTTTGTGTAACATTTGTCTATTTCCACCAAAGTGTTTTTCTTAACAATACTCAAAGCTTCGTTATTTTTTCGTATAATGGTTGTCCAAA
>JAZKZP010000067.1:0-3001 GCA_045612715.1 Eubacteriales bacterium | reverse complement strand
AAATTGAACGAAATCATACAATATAAAACCCGTAGGGGCGCACCGCGTGCGTCCGCTCGTCCGCTAAATTGGGATTTAACTATTAGTTACTTTTCTTTTATAACGGGTCGTCGGGGACGCCGACCCCTACAGTGAATGTAGATATTTTATAGCGAAATAATAGCCATTTGGTGAGCAAAACGGCTATTATTCGAGAAAAAATAACTCGAAGACCCGTAGGGGTCGGCGTCCCCGACGACCCGTTATTCAATAAAACTAACTACTCGACAAATCAAAATTTGAAACTACAAATCCTCATACGAATTTCGGAGGGCGGCGCTGAAGAAATCGTTTATATCGAAGGAGGAGTTGACCTCGCTTCTATTTTCACGGGGGGTGGTGCTTTGCGTGGATTGGATTGGCAGGGCGCTTTCGGGAAATCCGTTCACAAGTCCTCCCAAAATACACTTGGCAAGGTAGGGAACAGGCGAGCGCACGTCCGTCCCTGCGACCCTCAAATATTCCATGGAACGAGCGAGAATTTCGGGGGTAATCTTATCGCAAAGAAGCTCACGAAGCTCGTTTTGGGCGTATTTTTTGCCCTCGTAGGAATCTCCGTTCTTGAACCAGATATACTCCAATCCACGTTCTAAAAGAGCAATTTTCTCATCGTCAAATCCCTTTTCGTTTTTGAGAATTTCAAAGCACTCCTTTTTCAATTCACAAAAAGAAAATCTCTTTTTTTCATCCTCCACCGCCTCCTCTGCCGATAGTTCGGTGGATATAGTTATATTGTTTTTAGTTGTATTGGGTATAGTTTTATTTATTTCCTCTGCATATTGTGCAGGGGGTGCCTGCACTTCGTACATTGGATGGGTGTCTAATGTGCAGGGGTGGGATGCATCTTGTGCAATGTGTGTATCAAAAATATTTATTGCATAATGGTTTGATGTTTGCCTATTGAAATTATTGCGTGTAGAGACATATTTTGGTTTGATTGAAATTATTTCTTTTGCTTTGAGTGAATGAAGAACATCTCTAACTTTTCTAACACTCATATTACACCCCCTAGCAATTCCATTGGCACTCGGAAAGCAGGAATGCGTTTTATTATCGGCACGCATCACAAGATAGAATAGCACCGACAGCTCGTACGGGTTAAGTCCTAATTCAAAGACCTTGCTCGGCACGATGAAAAACGGCTCGCGAATATCTTTTTTGGTTTCTTTTTCGTTCATTTGTCACCTTCCTTAATAGTTTTAACAGCTGTTTATCGCATTGTAAAATAAAAAAAGGTGCCAAAAGGTGCCAAAGGGTGCCAAAAGGTGCCAATTTGATGAGATTTTTTTCGAAATCGTCTTATATTTTATAATATTTATATTAAAATCAATAAAAATTGTAAAAAAGCCCTTTACAAATCAAGAAAAAAATAGTATTATATAGGGTGATATGGTGTGTTTTCTCAAAAAACGCAAAAATTCACTTTGACGGAGGACAAAACAATGGAAAATTTAACTCCTAAATATAAAAGAGTGCTTCTCAAACTCTCGGGCGAAGCACTTGCAAAGGATTGCAACGGTATTCTTAATTTCGAATACATAGAGCAGATAGCTGCAGTGCTTAAAAAGTGCGTGGCACAGGGAGTGCAAATCGCAGTTGTCGTTGGCGCGGGCAATATCTGGCGCGGCAGACAAAGTGGCTCAATGGATAGAGCAAGAGCAGACCAGATGGGTATGCTTGCAACTGCAATAAATTCCTTGGCGCTTGAAGAAACGTTTAACAGCGTTGGGCTTAAATCTCGTGCTATGATGGTTATGGAGGTTAACTCCTTTGCCGATCCCTATCGCATAAGAGATGCAAGACGTCATCTTGATGAGGGTGAGGTTGTTATCATCGGTGGCGGAACGGGTATGCCTTTCTTCTCAACCGATACTGCTGCGGCAATTCATGCGGCTGAAATTCGTGCCGACGTAATACTTATGGCAAAGAATATCGACGGTATCTATACCGCTGACCCACACGTTGATCCAACGGCAAAGCGATATGACGAAATAACTTATCGTGAAATGCTTGATAAAGAGCTTAAGGCACTCGACATGCCTGCAAGCGCAATTTGTATGGAAAACGATATCAACTGCTATGCGTTCGCGCTTAGCGATCCCGACAATATCTATCGCGTAATTATGGGCGAAAAGATGGGAACTGAATTACATAGATAATTTTTGGAAATAATATAAACGAGGTAAAAAATTATGGCATTCAACATTAAAGATTTTGAAGAAAAGATGAAGAAAACTATTGCGGCTTATGACTACAATCTTCAGTCAATCCGCGCAGGTCAGGCAAACGCAGGCGTGCTTAACAGAGTTACATTTGAGTACTATGGCTCTCCCACTCCCGTTAACACAATGGCAGATATCAGAATGGCTGACTCAAGAACACTCACAATCACACCTTACGATGCATCAACTCTTAAGGCAATCGAAAAGGCAATCCTTACAAGTGACATCGGCATCAACCCCTCTAACGATGGTAAGATGATTCGCCTTGTATTCCCTCAGGTAACTGAAGAAAGACGTAAGGAACTTAAGAAGCAGATTCAGAAGATGGGTGAGGATACAAAGGTTATTATCCGTAACATTCGTCGTGATGCTAACGATGCAATTAAGAAGGGCAAGAAGGACGGAGATCTCACAGAGGACGACGTTAAGAATGCAGAAAAGAAGGTTCAGGACCTCACAGATAGCTATATCAAAGAGGTTGATGCTTGCTCTGCTAAGAAGGAAAAGGAAATTATGGCAATCTAAATTGCCAAAAGCAACAAGGCGGGGGCAACAAATTCCCGCCTTTTTGGACTATTATGCGGTGGTTTGAGATTTGATAAATTGGGATTTATCTGTGCCTTCCCCTGAGGGGAAGGGGGACCACGCAAGTGGTGGATGAGGGGATCGAAGTCTGTGCAAACAATCGTCTTTCTCGACAGCATTTCGTTTACAAAATAAAAGAAATTACTTGAAAAATC